>JAPSKP010000117.1 GCA_031181585.1 Lysinibacillus sp. | reverse complement strand
GAAAGACGATCAGGTAGATAGGTTCGAGGTGGAAGTATGGCGACATATGGAGCTGACGAATACTAATCGGTCGAGGACTTAACCAAATTTTGTGTGTTGCACAATGAAACGTTTATCCAGTTTTGAAAGAACAAACTTCTTTCAGTTATATAAAAGCACATCCATGTGCAAGTCTAGTGATGATGGCAGAGAGGCCACACCCGTTCCCATACCGAACACGGAAGTTAAGCTCTCTAGCGCCGATGGTAGTTGGGGGCTTCCCCCTGTGAGAGTAGGACATCGCTGGGCAATCAGACTCAACCTGTAGAGGTTGGGTTTTTTTATTGCCAAAAAAGCCCTCAACCACCAAACACCGAAGGTGAGCCCGGCGCGTAAGCGAAAAGTTTATCTTATAAAAAGAATCGAAAGCTACGGGTTGTATAATCCTCGAGCAGTGGGAGGACCAAGAAGGACAAGGAAACAAGAGAGCGACAGAAGGAACGTACTCGGTACGTGACTGAAAGAGTGAGCGCAGATAACGCCGTCATTCGCTGGTCATCGCGCTGCGACGATAGCGTCGATGGTAGTTGGAGGGCACCCTTTTGAGAGTAGAACATCACTTTCCAATCAAAACCTAATCTTAATGGATTAGGTTTTACTTTTCCAAAGAATATTAATAAAAATATTATTGATCTTCTTATTAAAATAGCGCTGTAGAATTGATATCTCTCTGTATGTTTCGAGAACAAAGTTCTGGCTAGAAGGAAAAGAGTGAGCCACAGAGCGTTACATACTAGTTAAAATAAACGCTTTTGTTAAGGTTAAATAAAGTATACATAAACTATATTTCTTACTCCCCATTTTTTCTATTTAGAATTGAGAACGTTTTCATGATGTTTTAAAGCCTATTTTCTTCTAGAGAAGGTAGCATGGTAGCTATTTTGTTTAAAGGGGTGTAGAATAGCTAACAATATAAAAATGATGTAAGTATTCGGCAACAATAGTCGGAATTGTTTTTCTTTTCGAAGATTCTTGACAGTAGGCTAATGGCGTTGTTAACCTTACAATAATATTCTTTTACGTAGGAGGAATTTTTCGAAATGTGGGAAACGAAATTTGCTAAAGAGGGCTTAACATTTGATGATGTATTATTAGTGCCAGCACATTCAGAAGTATTACCAAAAGATGTAGACTTATCTGTTCAATTGACACCTAAGATTAAATTAAATATTCCATTGATAAGTGCAGGAATGGACACAGTTACAGAATCAAAAATGGCAATTGCAATGGCTCGTCAAGGTGGTATTGGAATCATCCACAAAAACATGAGCATTGAGAAGCAAGCAGAAGAAGTAGAAAAAGTAAAACGTTCAGAAAATGGCGTTATTACAAATCCTTTCTTCTTAACACCAGAGCATCAAGTATTCGATGCTGAACATTTAATGGGTAAATACCGCATTTCGGGTGTTCCAATCGTAAATAATATGGACGATCAAAAATTAGTTGGTATTATTACAAACCGTGATCTTCGTTTTATCGACGATTACTCTTTAAAAATTGATGATGTAATGACAAAAGAAGATTTGATTACAGTTCCTGTTGGTACAACTTTGGAAGAAGCAGAGAAAATTCTTCAAAAGCATAAAATTGAAAAATTACCGATTGTAGACGAAGATGGAAAGCTGACAGGTCTTATTACAATCAAGGATATCGAGAAGGTTATTGAGTTCCCAAATGCAGCTAAAGATACGCACGGCCGTTTAGTAGTGGGAGCTGCTGTAGGTGTATCTAAAGATACAATGGTACGTATTGAAAAGCTGGTTGAAGCACAAGTAGATATCATTGTAATCGATACAGCTCACGGCCATTCTCAAGGAGTTTTAAACACGATTAAAGAAATCCGTGCCGCTTATCCTGAACTTGAAATCATCGCTGGAAATGTCGCTACTGCAGAAGGCACACGTGCTTTATATGATGCAGGGGCAGACGTTGTAAAAGTTGGTATCGGACCTGGTTCTATCTGTACAACACGTGTTGTAGCAGGTGTAGGAGTTCCTCAGATTACTGCGGTCTACGATGCAGCAACAGTTGCACGTGAATACGGTAAATCAATTATCGCTGATGGCGGTATTAAATATTCTGGTGATATTGTAAAAGCATTAGCAGCAGGTGGACATGTGGTGATGCTTGGTTCACTTCTAGCAGGTACTTCTGAATCTCCAGGAGAAACAGAAATCTTCCAGGGACGCCGTTTCAAAGTATACCGAGGCATGGGCTCACTTGGCGCTATGGAAAAAGGTTCAAAGGATCGTTATTTCCAGGAAGATGCAAAAAAATTGGTACCAGAAGGAATTGAGGGACGCCTTCCTTACAAAGGACCTTTAGCAGATACGATTCATCAACTAGTTGGTGGTATCCGAGCAGGTATGGGCTACTGCGGTTCACCGGATTTGGAGTATTTACGTGAAAAATCTCAATTCGTTCGTATGACAGGTGCAGGCTTACGTGAGTCACATCCTCATGATGTGCAGATTACAAAAGAAGCACCTAACTATTCTCTTTCTTAAGAAATTGGAACTTTTACACTCCTTTGGCGTCAAAATTTGAGGCCGAAGGAGTGTTTTTTATTAGGAAAACAACCCACTCAACAATGTTTATGTTAAAATGGCGAGGACAACAAAAGAATTTGGAGGTAGCTTTGTGAAAAAGAAAAAAGGCAAGGTTGTTAGTTTGTTAATGATTCCGCTTTTATTGCTTAGCATGTTTATACAAATGCCACAGGCGAGCGCGGAAACAGATTTGGGTTTGACGGTAGACGCAGCCATTTTAATTGATGCAGATTCAGGGAAAATATTATATGAGCAAAATGCTGATACTTCGCTAGGCATCGCTAGTATGACAAAGATGATGACGGAGTACTTGTTATTAGATGCAATAAAAGAGGGAACAATATCCTGGGATCAGGAATATCGTGTAACAGAGTATACATATAAAGTATCTCAAGACCGATTATTAAGTAATGTACCCCTTCGTGCAGACGGTACGTATACAATTCAAGAATTATATGAAGCTATGGCAATCTACAGTGCAAATGCAGCGACAATTGCGATCGCTGAAACAATTGCTGGAACAGAGACAGAGTTTTTAAAGCTGATGAATGCTAAAGCAGAAGAGCTAGGGCTGGAAGGCTATAAATTCGTTAACTCAACAGGTCTGAATAATGCAAACTTATATGGTATGCACCCGGCTGGTACAGGCGCAGAAGATGAGAATATAATGCCTGCTAAATCAATGGCAAAGCTTGCATATCATTTATTAAAGGACCATCCAGAAGTATTAGAAACATCTAAAATTGCGAAAAAGACATTCCGTGAAGGGACTGAAGATGCAATTAATATGTCTAACTGGAACTTCATGCTGCCCGGCCTTGTATATGAGTATGCAGGTGTAGATGGTCTGAAGACAGGTACGACTGATTTTGCAGGTCACTGTTTCACGGGGACTGCAGAGCGTAATGGTACACGTTTAATTGCTGTTGTAATGAAAGCTGTAGACTCAGAGGGTGCAGGCTCTTATAAAGCACGTTTTGATGCAGCAGCGAAGCTATTTGATTATGGTTTTGGCCAATTCTCAAAACAAGAGATGGTACCTGCCAATTATGTGATTGAAGGACAAAAAACAATCCCTGTGACAAAGGGGAAAGAAGATAGCGTAGGCATTGCTACAAAAGAAGATTTATCCTTTATGGTCAAATCAAGCGAACAAGGCTCATATACAACAAAGCTGGTGTTGGATAAGGAGGAGCTTGAAGGAGAAGTGAAAAAAGGAACGGTTGTCGGAAAACTAGTATTAGAGCGTAAAGAAGGTTCTGATTATGGGTTTGTCGATGGCAGTGATCTTGCAGTGGATGTCGTTACAACAGAAAATGTTGAGCGTGCTGGCGGCATCTCATTATTCTTCCAAGGTATCGGCAGCTTCTTTGGCGGCTTATGGAGCAGTGTGACTGGTTTTGTAGGCGGTCTATTCTAGTCATATATGAAAATAAGAAACACACAATTTCCAAATAGGATTGTGTGTTTTTTATTTGCCTAAAACATAAGCTAATGGGGAAGGAGTGTGACTATGTGTGGAATAGCAGGATGGATTAATTGGCAGCAGAGCCTAGTCGAGTATACAGATGTTATGAGGGAGATGACAGCAACACTTGCCCACAGAGGTCCCGATGAAATGAATATTAAGGCAATCGGGAAGGCTTTACTAGGTCATCAGCGGTTAGCTGTCATTGATTTAGAGGGTGGTCGTCAGCCGATGCAAAAAACAGTTGGAGACCGTACGTATACGATTGTTTATAATGGCGAGCTGTATAATACCGATGCGCTCCGAAAAACGCTTGAGGGATGTGGCTATACATTCCAAACGACGTCTGATACAGAAGTGCTGCTGGCTGCCTATATTGAATGGCAAGAAGCGTGTCCAACGCATTTAAATGGTATTTTTGCATTCGCTGTATGGTGTGAGGAAGAGGAATCACTATTTATCTGCCGCGATCGGATGGGGGTAAAACCTTTCTTCTATACAGAACGAGATAACGAAATATTATTTGCTTCAGAAATAAAAACCCTTCTCAAGCATCCTACAATAAAACCTCAAGTAGATCTGCAGGGGCTTGCAGGATTATTGAGCATTGGCCCTTCTCGTATTCCAGGTACTACAGTCTTTAAAAATATTATGGAGCTTAAGCCGGCACATTATTTGAAAATCACGCCAAATGAAAAGAAGATGGTCCGATACTGGGATGTTTCCTATCATTCTCATCCGCATGGGGAACAAGAAACGGTAGAGCAAGTTCGTACGCTCTTACAGGGAGCGATTGAAAGGCAGCTTGTCAGTGATGTGCCTTTATGTACGTTTTTATCAGGAGGACTGGATTCAAGCTTCATTACTGCAGTAGCAGCCGAACATTACCGGTTGAATGGGAAAGTACTGCACACTTACTCAGTAGATTTCGAAGAGAGCGATAAGTTTTTTCAAAAAAATGATTTTCAAGTATCACAGGATTCCTATTGGATTCAGCTGATGCGTGATCGATTCCAGACAGAGCATCATGAAATTATATTGTCGCAGGAGGCAATGGTTGATGCCCTGCTAGAGGCAATGCAGCTGAAAGACTATCCAAGCATGGCCGATATTGATAGTTCGCTTCTGTTATTCTGCAGGGAGATGAAGAAAGACTTTACCGTTGCTTTATCGGGGGAATGTGCGGACGAATTGTTCGGCGGCTACCCATGGTTCTTTGCGAACACGAATTATTTTCCTTGGATTCGCTCCATTAAAGAAAGAGACGCATTATTAAACAATGGATGGCGTGAAAAACTGAACCTGGAGGGCTTTTTACAGCAAACATATGAAGCAGCGATTGCAGAGGTGCCGGCTCTATACGATGAAAGTAAAGAAGGGAAAGAAAGAGGACAGCTATTCTATCTAAATAATATGTTTTTCATGCAGACACTGCTAGAACGGAAAGACCGCATGAGTATGGGAGCCAGCCTGGAGGTTCGGGTACCGTTTGCAGACCATGAGCTGGTAGAATACGTATGGAATATCCCTTGGGAAATGAAAACTGTTGGGGGACAAGAGAAGGGGATTTTAAGAAAGGCAGCGGAAGGGCTGCTTCCTGAGGAAATTGTATGGAGAAAGAAAAACCCTTACCCGAAAACGTATCACCCTGCCTATACAAAAGCGGTTCAAACGTTACTAGCAGAATGTCTGGCTGACTCATCTAGTATCTTATATGAGCTCTTTGACCATGAGCAGCTGCAGCAATTGCTTGCTACAGGCGGAGCTTCATTCCAGAAGCCTTGGTTCGGGCAGTTAATGGCTGGTCCTCAATTGCTGGCGTATTTTGTGCAGCTGCATCATTGGTTTAAAAATTACAAAGTAGAATTCGTATAATGGAATGCTTTCATGAGCGCATGGATCGCTTCCTCTATATCTTCTATTGGAATACCGCCAAATCCAAGGATAAAGGTAGGTTGCTCATAAGCAATAGGTGTTAATATATAGCGTGTTATTGGCTGGATATGAAGTTTTGCCTGCTGAGCGGAAGATTGTAGTTCTTTCTCTGTCAGTGTAGTAGGTACTGATAATAACACATGCATCCCGGCACTATCTCCGCTTATATTTACGGCAGGATAATGCTTTGATAAAACAGAAATCAATTTATCATGCTTTTTTCGGTATATTTTCCTCATACGGTTCAAATGCTTAGAAAAGTGACCATCTCTCATGAAGTTTGCGAGTATATGTTGGTCAAAGCGTGGTACCGTGGCTGAATAGTAACTAAAGATTTCCCGGTACTTTGGCAGCAAAGTAAGAGGCAATACAAAATAAGCAACACGTAAAGAGGGCATGACCGATTTTGAAAATGTGCTCATATAGATCACATTGTCCCCTTTATCTAGTCCTTGAAGGGCAGGAATCGGCTTCCCGATATAACGAAATTCGCTGTCATAATCATCTTCAATGATATAACGGGATTGTTCTTGAGCAGCCCACTTTAATAATTGGGTCCGGCGGGTAGCAGAGAGAACTGCACCTGTTGGGAACTGATGGGAAGGTGTAATGTACACAAGACTTGCATCACTCTTTTCGAGTTTATCAACAATAAGCCCTTCTTCATCTACTGCAATCGGAATAGCGCGACTTTGAATATGAGCATGCGGGATTGCGGAGTAGCCAGGGTTCTCAAAAGCAATTTTGGCCGTTTTATTAAATAAACGCAGAATCATTGGCAGCAGCTGTTCTGTTCCCGAGCCGATGACAATTTGCTCTGGCAGGCAATGAATACCACGGGATTCGTATAAATAGCGGGCAATTTCTATCCTTAATGCATATTCTCCCTGGGGATGCCCAGGCTGCAGCAGCTGCTTAGATGATTCATCATATATGTCTTTGGCATATTTACGCCAAAGACGAAAAGGAAATCCAGCTTCATCAATCTTCCCAGGGGAGAAGTCAAATCGGTAGGAGGACGGTTCATCACTCAGAGGCCCTGAGACGATTGTTTCTTTTTCCACATACGGCAATTCATCAATCGCCTCTACGAAATAGCCAACACGCGGTTTAGAGATAATATAGCCTTCCGCGAGCAGCTGTCCATAAGCAAGCTCGACAGTCGTCTGGCTGATGTTTAAAAAATCACCGAGCTGGCGTTTGGATGGAAGCTTCGTCCCAGTTGCAATATCTTGCCTTATGATGGCCTGCCTTATATTGAGGTAAAGCTGTTCGTAAAGAGGCTTTTCATCTTCTTTATCGAGTGTCAAAAATAGCAGTTCCATTGGTAAGCCCCCTTGATCTGATTCTGTTTTTATCACCAGTATAACAAATTGGCTTGAACTAGAACTTGCAAAATAGGAACAGCTATAGTAAATTAGGGTTAAATTTTAAAATTGGTAATACGATGATGGGAAATAGTAGCAAGCACGTTTTTTTTAGAGAGCCAGCGGGTGGTGGAAGCTGGTAAAGACACTTGTGAATCCGTCCTGGAGTTGCCTGGTTGAATGTTTTAGTAGGCCAAGGCCGGTTGAAAAGCCGTTATTTGATAAGTGGAGCAGGCGAGTTAGCCTGTTCAATTAGGGTGGCAACGCGGGTAGCTCTCGTCCCTTTTAGGGGATGAGGGCTTTTTTGTGTTTTAACGAGTTGATGCATGAAAGTATTCCCATTATCAATTTACATTTGGAGGTAGAAAATATGTTAGATATTAAACGTGTCCGCGATAATTATGAAGAAGTGAAAAAAATTCTTCTGACGCGTAACGAAGATTTAGGAAACATCGATGAATTTGAAGAGCTGGATAAAAAGCGACGTGAATTGATCTCAAAAACAGAGGTATTAAAGGCAGAGCGAAATAAAGCTTCTGAGCAAATTGCCATTATGAAGCGCAATAAGGAAGATGCAGCAGAAGCTATTACTCGCACACGTGAATTAGGCGACGAAATTAAAGCATTGGATGCAGAGCTGCGTGAAATCGAAGAGAAATTCGAATATATGATGATGCGTCTGCCAAATATTCCTCATGAATCTGTTCCAGTCGGAGAAACAGAAGATGACAATGTGGAAGTTTACACATGGGGTGAGAAGCCTGTATTCGAATTTGAGCCAAAACCACATTGGGATGTAGCAACAGAAAATAGCGTTGTCGATTTTGAACGTGCTGGTAAAGTAACAGGAAGCCGCTTCCTATTCTATCGTGGACTTGGTGCGCGTTTAGAGCGTGCGTTAATGAGCTTTATGATGGATCTTCATTCTGACGAGCATGGTTATGAGGAAATGCTGCCGCCGGTTATTATTAACCGTGATTCTTTAACAGGGACAGGCCAATTGCCGAAGTTTGAAGAGGATGTCTTCAAATTAGAAGACCTTGATTACTTTATGGCTCCGACAGCTGAAGTACCGGTAACAAACTTCTACCGTGATGAAATTCTAGATGGAGAAATGCTGCCGAAGGGCTTTGCAGCTTACAGCACGTGCTTCCGTTCTGAAGCTGGTTCAGCAGGCCGTGATACACGTGGATTGATTCGTCAGCACCAATTCAATAAGGTAGAATTGGTTCGTTTCGTAAAACCGGAAGAATCATATGAACAATTAGAGCTTTTAACGGGGCATGCTGAAAAAGTACTTCAACTATTGAACTTGCCATACCGCAAGCTGCTTATGAATACGTCAGATTTAGGCTTTACAGCAGCGAAGAAGTACGACTTAGAGGTTTGGTTCCCGACACAGGATATGTACCGTGAAATTTCTTCATGCTCTAACTTTGAAGATTTCCAAGCGCGTCGTGCCAATATCCGCTTCCGCCGTGAACAGGGTGCAAAACCTGAATTTGTCCACACATTAAATGGATCAGGTTTGGCAATCGGCCGTACAGT
>JAPSKP010000028.1 GCA_031181585.1 Lysinibacillus sp. | reverse complement strand
GATTCCCCGGATTTTGCAGAGAAATTCCTGCGTAAGCTTCGTACAACAAAAACAAATGAAGAATTCTTTGAAAAGCTAAATGAAGATATGAAAAAAGCGACAAAAGGGAAAGGTCTTCTATAAAGGGGACTTGAAGAGAAATCGCTGATATTCTATTAAAAACAGCTGGTAAAAGTTCCGTTCCTCAAGCGGAAATTTCATACTTGCATTTCATAGTAGGAGTATGTTATTCTCTTAAAGTATGTAACGTGCACATATGTAGCTGGCTTTACCGCTTTCACTACGGGTTCCTGTAGTGATCATATTCGGGCTATGTAAGGTGCAGTTCGAATATTACTCTGTTCCAGATGGTTCAGGGCGAGAGGAGAAAACGAATATGAAACAAGGAATTCACCCAGATTACAAAACTGCAACAGTAACTTGCTCTTGCGGTAACTCATTCCAAACTGGTTCAGTAAAAGAAAACATCGTTGTCGAGTTCTGCAACGAATGTCACCCATTCTATACTGGCCGTCAAAAATTCGCGTCTGCTGACGGACGTGTTGATCGTTTCAACAAAAAATACGGTCTTAACAAATAATTATTCCGTACCCAACACCTCACGCAAGGCTGCGTGAGGTGTTATTTTTATAGAAGCGCCTGCTGATATTTTCATTCGGCAGGCGCTTTCTACATAATAAGGATTTTCCAAAAGATGCATTGCAGAGGAATGATTCAATAAGTATACTATCAGTAGTGAATTATACTATAATAGATGATAGGGTTTTAAATGGAAGAATGACGGCCTTGAGTCCAACTCAGGGTTTTTTCATTTTATGCATAGAAGTAGGATGTCTAGCTGTTGTACCTTCGAAATATGGATAAAATGAAGGAAGGAAGAGCATCTTAGGAAAGAGGTATATTTATATGGCGCAATTATTTTTCAAGCACGGCGCAATGAACAGTGGAAAATCTATTGAAATCTTAAAAGTCGCACATAACTACGAGGAGCAGGACAAACCGGTCCTCATCTTCACTTCCGGTATCGATACACGAGATGAAGTGGGTATGGTGTCAAGTCGGATAGGGTTACGTCGTGATGCAATTCCTGTCTTTGATGATACAGATCTATTCGAGGCAGTAAAGTTACATCCGGAAAAACTTTATTGTGTGTTAGTTGATGAAGTACAGTTTTTGAAGAAAGAGCATGTAATCCAGCTGACACGTATCGTAGATGAACTAAATATCCCAGTCATGGGCTTTGGACTAAAAAATGACTTCCAAAATGAGTTGTTTGAGGGAAGCCGCTACATGCTGATTTATGCTGATAAAATTGAAGAAATGAAGACGATCTGCTGGTTCTGCCATAAAAAGGCGACTATGAACCTGCGCGTTGATGAACAGAAAAAGCCGGTGTACACGGGTGACCAGATCCAAATCGGGGGAAATGATACATACTACCCTGTTTGCCGTAAATGCCATAACAATCCGCCGCTATAACCAGGAAAGCGCGAACCAATCATAGCCGCATGGTTCCTATTGTGTAAGGAATACTTTAATTTCTGCATATAAACATCTGGGTAAAAGTGCCAAAACAGCATTTGTGTTAAAAACTTTAATGCTAAAACCAGATTCTTGAGGCTGCTTTTTTAACCTGTGTACATGCAAGGGCCTCCACGAGAAGATGCCGTTCTCTACCGCATATGAGGGAAGTGTTTTAGCGTATTTGTGCTGATTAATGCTAGCACGAAGGCTGTGAATTCATTATACTAATGTAGGTAGATTGAGAAGAAATGAAATTGGTTATTTATTTGCTGGATGCCGCTTGAAAGACAGCGTCGATTGCTGTAAAGCATGCGAAGGGGAGTCCTCGCTTGTCCGGTAAATAATAAATCTAACAATATGAAGAGGTGAAATCATGTTTGACCGATTACAAGCGGTTGAAGACCGTTATGAACGTTTAAATGAACTATTAAGTGATCCAGATATCGTAAACGATAGCAAGAAGCTCCGTGAATATTCAAAGGAGCAATCCGACATCCAGGAAACAGTCGATGCTTATCGTGAATATAAAGCAGCAAAGCAGCAATTTGCAGATGCACGTGAAATGCTCGAAATCGAAAAAGACCCGGATATGCTGGAAATGGTGAAGGAAGAATTCAATGAATTGAAAGGGCAAATCGAGGAGCTTGAAGAGCGCCTTCGCATTTTATTAATTCCGAAAGATCCAAATGACAACAAGAATGTTATCATGGAAATCCGTGGTGCAGCAGGCGGCGACGAGGCGAACATTTTTGCGGGTGATTTATTCCGTATGTATACACGCTATGCAGAAACGCAAGGCTGGAAAATCGATATTATGGAAGCAGCGCCAAACGCGGCAGGCGGCTATAAAGAGGTAATCTTTATGATTAATGGCCAAGGTGCTTATTCCAAATTAAAATTTGAGAATGGTGCACATCGGGTACAGCGTGTACCTGCAACAGAATCACAAGGCCGTATTCATACATCAACGGCTACAGTTGCCTGCTTACCAGAGGTGCATGTAGAAGAAGTAGAAATTCATGAAAAAGATATCCGTGTGGATACATTCGCCTCTTCAGGTGCCGGTGGTCAATCGGTAAATACAACGATGTCAGCTGTTCGTATGACCCACTTACCTACAGGGGTTGTTGTATCGATGCAGGATGAGCGTTCTCAAATCAAAAACCGTGAAAAAGCGATGAAAATTTTAGTAGCACGTGTAGCAGAGCTTCATCGTTCGGAGGCGCAAGCCGAAATCGATTCTACGCGTAAATCAGCAGTCGGAACAGGCGACCGTTCCGAACGTATCCGCACATACAATTATCCACAAAACCGTGTAACGGATCACCGCATCGGTTTAACATTGCAAAAGCTTGATCAAATCGTCGAAGGAAAGCTTGACGAAGTTATTGATGCTCTGATTTTAGAAGAACAGGCTTCTAAATTAGAGAAGTTGAACCAGGATGCATAAAACAGTATTAGAGGCCCTGAATGGGGCTTCTTCTTTTTTAACAGGTAAAGGTCGCGATGAAAATGCTGCACGGCTGCTGCTGCAGTACATTTTACAAACAAATTATTCAGGTCTGATGATGCGTGCTCATGACGTACTGTCCGAAGAGCAGCTTGAACTGTTTCATTCTTATGTCGAAGAACATGCAAAAGGCCGTCCTGTTCAATATATTGCGGGTAGAGAGGAATTCTATGGACGCGAGTTCCTTGTAGATGAGTCGGTACTCATACCACGGCCGGAAACAGAAGAGTTGATTGTCTGTGCTATGGATCGATGCCGTCAGCTTTTTGGTGATCAACAAATTAAACTTGCTGATATTGGAACAGGGAGCGGAGCCATTGCTATCACAATGAAAAAAGAAATGCCTCAGGCACAGGTGACAGCAACTGATATTTCACAGGCTGCTTTGCAAACGGCCAAGAAAAATGCGGAAAGACTTCATGCAGAAATTGATTTTCGGTTAGGAGATTTAACAGAACCGATCAAAAAGGAAAAATGGGATGTTGTCCTATCGAATCCTCCGTATATTGCATTTGAGGAGAAGGATGAAATGTCTGAAGTAGTGCTTGATCACGAGCCGCATTCTGCTCTTTTTGCAGAGGAGGAGGGACTGATTCTATACCGCAAACTTGCGGAGAGTCTTCCGAATCTCATGAATAAGCCGGGTTTTATTGCTGTAGAAATCGGCTATAAGCAAGGAACGGCAGTGAAAAAACTGTTTGAGCAGGCGTTTCCAGGAGCGGTTGTAGAAGTCGTGAAAGATATTAATAAAAAAAATCGTATTGTATTTTGTAAAATAGTAGAATAAAAAACGTCCTCCTTGTCCACAATGCTAGGCAAGGAGGGATTTTTCATGTTAAATGATTACGAGATTAAAAGAAATGATAAAATACTAGCAGTTTTGAAATTATTAATTAGCGCACTTGGTCTATATATTATTATCAATCTATCACCTAGTTTTGTAGAATTACTGGATCAAGGCCGCCCAAGCTATGCGGAAGATGTAGTAGTGCGCGTGATTGCAAGCAGCAATACAGAAAAGGATCAAGAGATAAAAAAGCAGGTTGTCGCAGATATGCAGCAGTTTCTGAAGGAATCTTCCACAAAAGAAGAAGAGTTAGCTCCATCCATTCAGACATTTATTAAAAAACAATATCCACATATACCGATTCAATTGAAATCTGGGGATAACTTAATTCCGCCGAAGCTGGTTATGCAGTCATTTTATCCACAGATGTCGACAAATTCGTTAGTAGTTGTCATAGGAGAAGGTCGAGGAGAAAATTGGTTCTGCTCTGCATTCCCAAGTATTTGTGACAAGCCAGAGGAAAAGGAAGAAGAGAAGGAAGAGAAAAAAATCCGCTTTAAGTTTATTGAGTGGCTGAAAGAAAAGTTCTTTTAAATAAAAATGAAAAAATCAACTTATACACAAATTCTAACTATTTATTAACAGATTGTGGATTATTTTTAATATTTCTTCAAAATAAAGGGGTGAAATTATGAAAACAGAAACAATATTTGTGGATAAAAATGTGAATAGTAAGAAAACTTATGCACATGCTGTGGATATCTTAAATGCGGGACAGGTAGTCGCTTTCCCGACTGAAACGGTATACGGGCTAGGTGCAGTAGCGACAGATGATACAGCAGTAAAACGGATTTTTGAAGCAAAGGGACGCCCCTCGGACAATCCGTTAATTGTACATATTGGAACAATTGAGGAATTGAAAAATTATATAGAAGAGATTCCGCAAGCAGCGGAAAAATGTATGGAAGCATTTTGGCCGGGTCCGCTGACAATTGTCATGAAAGCAAAATCGGGTGTTCTCGCTCCCAGTGTAACAGCTGGGTTATCCACTGTTGGGATACGTATGCCTGATCATCCGGTGGCACTCGAGCTCCTGCACACGCTGCAAAAGCCGCTTGCCGCACCAAGTGCAAACCGCAGCGGTAAACCAAGCCCCACAAAGGCTGAACATGTAGCCGAGGATTTAGAAGGAATCATCCCTTGTATTTTAGATGGAGGAACAACAGGCATTGGACTAGAATCTACTGTACTGGATGTGACGCTTCATCCACCTGTTATTCTTCGGCCTGGCGGGGTAACGAAGGAAATGCTGGAAAGAGTGATTGGAACTGTATTAGAGCCAACTCATGAAGAGCAGCGTGTTGAAGCCACTCCGAAAGCGCCTGGTATGAAATATACTCATTATGCTCCTGATGCACCTGTCTTCCTTATTGAAGAAACCGCTGATATTGCTGCGGCCGTAGAAAGCCTGCAACGGCAAGGGCATAAAGTAGCCTTGCTGGCACCGAAATCATATGAAGAAGTATCAGTGGATTACTTCTTTACATTTGGTGAAGAGCATAATCAGGAACAAATGGGTGCGAACTTATATGATGCCCTCCGCAATTGCGATAAAACGGATGCTACTATCATTTTAGCGACAGCTACCTCTAAAGAGGGGATGGGTTCGGCTATCATGAATCGTCTAGAAAAAGCAGCCGGTGAAAAGTGGTATAAATTCTAAGGGTAAAACTCCACATGAGAATGTGGGGGCAGCCTGTTGACAAACGCTTTCATTCATCGTTGCTTGCCTCGCTCGTCTGCTCCTGCCGCTTCGCTTTCGTCGCAAATAAAGAGCCATTCGCTCATGAACTTAGGTTCTATTCGCGTCTTCGCTCGTCGGCGTGCCTTGTCTGGCAAGCGTTTTCAAGACAGGCTGGATAAACCTTCATTAAAAAAATCTATCTAAAAAAACGTAAAGACAAAGTCGAAAAACGACTTTGTCTTCACTCTGACTCCACATGAGAATGTGGGGTTTTTTATTTTTCAAAGAGGCGAAAGCTGTGGATAAATTTTTAAATGCAATGTAGTGTGTATAAAAATACGAATTCAATGCAAATAAGAAAAAATGATAGAAACTGATATAACGAAATCATTTGTGTCCGATAATAAAAGTGTTATCTCAATTGTTTGGAGATAGTATACTCAGATAGATTTTTCAGCCGAATAGGTAGAATGGAAGGTGTAGATCTTTACAATTGGTCACTTTTCATCTATTCCTAAATTTGATATGCTTAGAAATGAAAGAGAGCAAATAGGTCAATTAGTATATAATAGAAGAAAAAACAAAAATAAATGGAGAGATTGGCATGAATATTTATTTTGTGTGCACCGGAAATACCTGCAGAAGTCCTATGGCTGAAGCCATATTGAAAAGTAAAAGCTTACCGAATGTTCATGTAAAGTCGGCGGGGATTTATGCGTTAGAAGGCGGGGGGATGTCTGAAAATGCCCGGGCTGTTTTAATAGAAGAAAATATTCATCATGAGCATATTTCTAAACAAATCAATGAGCAGGATATTGAGTGGGCGGATCTTATTCTAACGATGACAAGCGCACATAAGGAAATGCTCGTACGGACGTATGAGCAGGCGAAGAATAAAACCTATACATTGAAGGAGTATGTCGCACCTTATAGCAGTCAGGATGTATTTGATCCGTTTGGCGGAGATATATCCACGTATAAGCAGACTTACCAAGAGTTGAAACGACTAATCGAGCAATTCGAATTGAAACATAGAGAGGGGTAAGGAGTTATGGAAGCAAAGGGGAGGATGTTTAATCTCCGCATGAAATTGGTGTTGTTCGTAGGAATTCTAGCTCTGGTAACGTATTCTACCAGCTTCGTCTTCAACGAATTCATCCAACCGACATTTTTTTCATCGGTAGATCGTAAGCTTTTTGAAATCATTACATATAGTTTGGGTATTACATGGTCATGTATATTAGCGGCAATTTTTAGTATCGTCATCATCCGGCCACTGCAGCGCCTCGAAAAAACTGCGGTTCGTGTGGCTGAAGGGAAAATTGGGCAGGATGTTGAAATGCCAAAAACAAATGACGAAATTCGTTCTGTAGCTGAAGCATTCCAGCTAATGCTTGTTAATTTAAGAGGAATGGTGGAAGGAATTGACCGAAATTTCCAAACAACAAATGAAACTATTCATCATTTATCAAAGCAGACAGCAGCCGCCCGTACAGAGGCATCGAATATCGCGAGTACTGTAGGGCAAATTTCAAGAGGAGCAGATGCCTCTGCTCAAGCAGTCCAAGACACAGCCGAAGCGATCGAAGATGTTCGAATTTTAGCGAATGAGGTCAATGATCTTGCTGTTAATTCAGCTTCCAAATCACATATTATTATTGAAGATTTAACTCACACGACAACATCCATCCAAAGCTTGGTCGATGGTATCCAACTTATTGCACAAGGAAATGAACAGGCGCTAGTTAACATACGAGAGCTTGAGAAAAATGCCGAACAAGTCGAACATATTATCGGTCTCGTCGGCGATATTGCTGCGCAAACAAATTTACTTGCCTTAAATGCTTCGATTGAAGCGGCGCGTGCGGGTGAACATGGAAAAGGCTTTGCAGTAGTGGCAGAAGAGGTACGAAAGCTGGCTGATGAAAGTGCCAGCGCTGTAAAAGGTATAACAGACCTTATCCAAACAATCCAACATAATGTCAATACAGTCGTTAAGCAGATGCATGAGCAGGTGGATTATGCAGTGAAGGAGTCAAACAGAGTGTCTGAGACAACTTCAGCAGTTCAGGGAATGGCAGAAAGTGTACATGAAATGGCAGATGGCGTTATCTATATTTCTGCACTTATAGAAAAGCAGATGCATAATATTGAAATGACTGCCCGCCAATCACATGAAGTGGCCGCTATTGCCCAGCAAACATCCGCAAGCACGCAGGAAGTAAGTTCAGCGACAGATGAGCAGGCATATTCGATTGAACAAATTGAACAGTTGGCACAAAACCTCCAACGACAATCTGATGAACTACATAAAGTCATCTTGCAATTTGATAGAACAAATTAACCAAAAGCTTCTAGACACCCTTAAGTGGCTGTCGAGGAGCTTTTTTATTATAAAGAAAACCTGAGATTTAGATGGTGAATCATATCCAGGCTATTCCTCTAGCTGTGAAAGTTGCACTTCACCGAGCAATCCTATCATTACGAGTAGAGCCATCGGTCAGTGTGTAAGGTATACCTACACTTTTGTTCCGGAAAATAAGTTTTTTACGAATTAATCTAAACGAAAACTTTAAAAATCACTTATATTTATGTTAAAAAGTGAACGTTATTATGTTTTTTAGCAAAAACATTCGTATTTAACGGAAAAATGATCATTTGTTTTCGGTAAAATACGTGTCATTCTCCTGTCAGAAATGGTACACTGTACATGAATATATTTGAAAAGAGGGAATCTTAGTGAAAATCGCTATTTCTTCAGACCATGGCGGCAATAACCTACGTAGAGAGATTATGGCCCTATTGGATGAGTTGAACATCAGCTACGAAGATTTTGGACCAACGACAAACGATTCAGTTGACTACCCAGATTATGCTAAGCCGGTTGCTGAGAAGGTGGCGGCTGGTGAATTCGACCGTGGTATCCTAATCTGCGGTACGGGCATCGGTATTTCCATTGCAGCGAATAAAGTGAAGGGGGTTCGCTGTGCGCTGGTACACGATGTATTCTCAGCGAAAGCAACACGTTCCCATAATGATTCAAACGTTCTGGCGATGGGTGAGCGTGTCATCGGCCCAGGTCTGGCGCGGGAGATCGTTATGACTTGGCTGGATACAGAGTTTGAAGGCGGTCGCCACACTAAACGCATTGAGAAGATTTCTGAATTAGAGGGGTAATTGCTTATGACTTTACAGCAAGTGAAGCAAGATATTGCCGCATTGTTGGGTGAAGTTGAACAGCAGGTAGCCTTTCAGCCGAAGCAGCTATTCGTCGTCGGTTGCTCCACCTCAGAGGTAGTAGGGGAGAAAATCGGCACAGCGGGTGCAGTAGAAGTTGCACAAACTTTATATGACGAGCTAGAACGCTTTGCAAAAAGACACGATCTTTATTTAGTTTTTCAAGGCTGCGAGCATATCAATCGAGCGCTTACGCTTGAACGGGCTGCCGCAGAAAAGTACCATTTAGAGCCTGTTGCTGTAGTTCCAGTCAGAACGGCTGGCGGCTCTATGTCCGCATATGCTTATACTAAAATGGATGAGCCGGTAGTGGTAGAGACAGTTCAGGCACACGCGGGCATTGATATCGGCCAAACATTAATTGGTATGCATTTAAAAGTGGTAGCAGTTCCGATCCGTACATCGGTAAAGAAAATTGGAGAAGCGGTTGTTACAGTAGCGAAGACACGGCCGAAACTTATCGGCGGTACGCGTGCGCAGTACAAGCTGTAGCGAACAAAGCTGTAAATTTAAACTTTAGGGGGATTCACTGATCATGGCATTTGAAAAATTAGCTGCACAAGATAAGGCAGTACTAGATGGAATTTTAGCAGAGAAAAAACGTCAAAACTCGAATATTGAGCTGATTGCATCCGAAAACTTTGTATCGGAAGCTGTAATGGAAGCGCAGGGCTCATATCTTACAAATAAGTATGCGGAAGGCTATCCAGGCAAACGCTATTATGGCGGCTGTGAATTTGTCGATGTAGTCGAAGATATCGCACGCGACCGTGTTAAAGAATTGTTCGGAGCAGAGTATGCGAACGTGCAGCCTCATTCAGGGGCCCAAGCGAATATGGCAGTCTACCATACAGTGCTTAAGCCTGGTGATACAGTGCTTGGTATGAACCTTTCTCATGGCGGTCACTTGACACATGGTTCTCCGGTTAACTTCTCAGGGGAATTATATAACTTTGTAGAATATGGTGTGACAGAAGATACACATGTGATTGACTATAACGATGTACGTGAAAAAGCAATTGCTAACAAACCAAAATTAATCGTGGCGGGTGCATCTGCTTATCCACGTGAAATTGACTTTGCAAAATTCCGGGAGATTGCTGATGAAGTAGGTGCATATTTAATGGTAGATATGGCGCATATCGCAGGCTTAGTAGCAGCAGGTGAGCACCAATCTCCAGTACCATATGCTGACTTCGTTACATCCACTACACATAAAACACTAAGGGGACCTCGCGGCGGCTTAATCCTTTCTTCTAAAGAATGGGAGCAAAAATTGAACAAAGCCGTATTCCCAGGTATCCAAGGCGGCCCGTTAATGCATGTGATTGCAGCGAAAGCAGTAGCATTTGGTGAAGCATTACAGCCGGAGTTTAAAGAATATGCAATACAAATTAAAAAGAACGCTAAAGCATTAGCACAAAGTTTAATGGACGAGGGTGTTGAAATCGTTTCAGGCGGTACAGATAACCACTTGTTACTATTGAATGTGAAATCTTTAGGGTTAACTGGTAAAGTGGCAGAGCATCTGCTGGATGAAGTGGCAATTACCACAAATAAAAATACAATTCCGTATGATACAGAATCTCCATTCGTAACATCCGGTGTTCGTGTAGGAACGGCTGCCGTTACGACACGCGGCTTTAAAGAAGAAGATGCGACAGAAGTAGGTAAGATTATTGCCGCTGTATTGAAAAATCCAGAAGATGAAGTGGTAAAGGCAGAAGCTCGCAAGCGTGTACAGGTATTAACAGACAAATTCCCATTATATGAATAAATTCTTACCAAAGATACTTTCAACTTAGGTTGAAAGTATCTTTTTTGATGAAGCGAAATAGGAATTTATATTTTTTTTATATTGATTCCCTCTGGTAGTTTCGGTGATAATGGAAAAGAATACATATTTAGGATTGTTATTGAAAGGAAGGAGGGACAGCTATTGACGGTTTACTCTTTTCGTTACGAAACTGATACATTGTTTTATATGTTAAAAGATTTAGGGGACAAGTCGGGACGTAAGTACTTGATTTTAGATGACTCTTTATCGATTCTTTATTCTAATAACCTTTATACTGAATTAACAGGCTTCGAGTTGCAGGATATTTATCGTTTTCCGTTTCGCAGCCTCCTGCAACAAAAAATGCTACATTATGAGATAAAAGAAATAGAGGAAAGGCTGCATAAAGGAAAGATTACGAAGGCTGAATTAATGCATGACCGTAAATCAGGAATACCATTTTATGCGGGTCTAGAATGCCTGCCTTTCCAAAGTGAACAAAATCACACAAAACTTGTCCTTGTTTTCGTAAAAGATGTTACCTATATACAATTGCAAAATTTTGTTGATCGATTAGAAAAAGAGATGTTTCAGGCCATACAACATGAAATTTCCTTTATCGAAAAGATTCAGCTTATCTGTAACGGAATTGATCATCTCTTCCATCCAGGTTGTTTCACGACCTTTATTTTGCAGCATCATGATAAATTTCAGATGATTCAATCTGATTTATTTCATCAAGGAAAGCTGATTCAATATCCGCTTGAACAATCCTCGGAGCTGAAGTGTTACGAAAAAATGATGCATATTAGACAGGTAGCTGTATACGAGGATTTCAATCATTTATATCTTCATCAACCGCATAAGGACCTTGCCTTAGAAAATGGTTTTACACGCTGTATTTTCCTGCCCGTCCGTAAAGAGGAGGAAAAGATTGGCGTTATGGTAATTTATTTTGGGCAAGAAGTTTATGAAAGCAGCGTTTTCGCCTATTTTTTTGAGAAAATTATAGACTTAATCATGCTTGCATATTCTTATGAAAAAAAGCAGCAGCAGATTTATGCGCTGGCTTATATGGATTTATCCACGGGAATGGTGAATCGTCACGGCTTTATCGGTAGATTAAAGGAGCTAAAGGAGCTAGATGGAGTCATTTACTTGTTGGAGCCGACTGAATTTTCTCGAATTGTGGAACTCTATGGCAGGGACAGCGGCGAGGCGCTGCTAAAGCAAATGTATGAACGAATTCTAGAAAAATGTGAGGGGAAACATATATTGGTTGGGCGCTTTGTTAGCTCCTCCATTATTCTCTATATGGAGAAGGACGAGGCAGGTATAAAACAAATGACCGACTTTTTAAAGATGCTGGTTGAAGAGCCGTTTCTCATCGAAGGCAGAAATATATACATAACGCTCAAAAGCGGGGGCTCATCTATTCGAACAGGGGAATCACTAAAGGATAGTATTCGTCATGCAGAAAGTGCCTTGTCTGAAGCTAAAACGTATTCCGGCACGATGGCCAGATTTTACTATCAGGAAAATGATGCACAGCTTGAAAAGGAACTACTGATTTTAAATCATTTAACGGAAGCGATTAAAAATAAGGAAATAACAGCATTCTTTCAGCCGAAAGTCGAGCTTCGCAGGGGTCGTATTACGAGTATGGAGGCACTGGCTCGCTGGACCTCTCCAATATTAGGCTATGTGTCGCCCGCAGAGTTTATTCCGGTGGCCGAACGGGCAGGGCTTATACGGGATATTGATCTGCAGATTATCGAGCAGGTGCTCAAATGGTTTCAACAGCGCCAATATGAAGGAAAGCGTATTGTACCCGTGGCCATTAATATTTCTCCAGAACACTTTTACTACCCTCGGTTTGTAGAAGAGCTGGAGCAGCTGATCAAAAAGTATTATGCAGATCCGAATTATTTAATTATCGAGATTACTGAAAGTCTTGGGTTGGTGGATATTAAACGTGCACAGGAAATTATCGAGAAACTATTTGTGCGTGGGTTGAAAACGAGTGTAGATGATTTTGGAATGGGCTATTCCTCTCTTAGCTATTTGCAAAAGCTGCCCTTTTCGGAGTTGAAAATCGACCGAAGCTTTACATCACGTATTCATGAGGCAGGTACGCTGGCTATTGTTCGATCAATCATCCAGATTGCTTACAACCTTGAAATCGATGTAGTCGCAGAAGGTGTAGAAACAAAGGAGCAGGCGGATGTATTGTACGAACTTGGCTGTAACTGCGTCCAAGGCTATTTATTTTATCGACCAATGTCATTTAGAGAATTAGAAGAAAGAAATATCTAATAGAAGCGATATGAATTTCGACAATAAACTGTGATATATCGAATGTTACAGTTTATTTTTTGTGCTATACTAATTCAGATAAACAACAGTTAGGAGAGATCCACCTTATGAGTAAAGTATACGTTTTTGATCATCCATTAATTCAGCACAAGTTAACTTATATCCGTGATAAAAACACAGGGACGAAAGAGTTTCGCGAACTTGTAGATGAAGTAGCAACGCTTATGGCATTTGAAATCACGCGTGACCTGCCGCTTGAAGAAATCGAAATCGATACACCAGTAACAACTTCTAAAACAAAAGTGTTATCTGGGAAAAAAATTGCGATTGTACCGATTCTACGTGCGGGCATTGGTATGGTAGACGGCGTGTTAAAGTTAATTCCTGCAGCGAAAGTGGGTCATATCGGTTTATATCGTGATCCAGAAACATTACAGCCGGTAGAATACTATGCAAAGCTTCCAGCTGATGTAGAAGAACGTGATTTCATTATTGTTGACCCTATGTTGGCAACAGGTGGCTCTGCTGTTGAAGCAATCAATTCTTTGAAGAAGCGCGGCGCAAAAAATATTAAGTTCATGTGCTTAATTGCTGCTCCAGAAGGGGTAAAAGCGATCCAAGAGGCACATGAGGATGTAGATATTTATATCGCAGCATTAGATGAAAAACTGAATGACCATGGATATATCGTACCGGGTCTAGGGGATGCCGGTGACCGTTTGTTCGGAACAAAATAAGCAGCCCGGAAATATAATGTCTGGACGAAAGGGATGGCAGGGTGAGAGGTCAAACGACTGATTGCAGGAAGCCTGTTTGCACCTTTATAATCGTTTAGGATAATAATTTTGAAGAGGGATGTTGCAAAAGCAGCATCCCGTTTCTCATAAGAAAGGTTGAGAGGACATGACGAAGAAGTTCAAGGTAATGACAATTTTCGGTACACGACCAGAGGCTATTAAAATGGCACCGCTTGTTTTGGAGCTTCAAAAATACCCGGAGAAGATTGAATCTATTGTGACGGTGACGGCGCAGCATCGCCAAATGCTTGATCAAGTACTGGAGACATTTGAAATTACTCCGGATTACGATTTGAATATTATGAAGGACCGTCAGACATTAGTTGATGTAGCAACGAATGCCCTGCAGGGACTTGATGGTGTGATGAAGGAAGCAAAGCCGGATATCGTACTGGTACACGGAGATACAGCGACAACTTTCATCGGCAGTCTAGCAGCCTTTTATAATCAGATTGCAATCGGCCATGTAGAGGCGGGTCTCCGTACAGGACAGAAGTATTCTCCATACCCAGAGGAGATGAATAGACAGCTGACAGGCGTTATGGCGGACTTGCACTTTGCGCCAACGGAAGTATCCAAGGAAAATCTGCTGAGAGAGAATAAACTGGCAGAAGCTATCTTTGTTACTGGTAACACAGCTATCGATGCATTGAAAACAACAGTGAGTGAAGAATACAGCCACCCTGTACTTGAAAAAATCGGCGAAGATCGTCTGATTTTGTTGACAGCACACCGTCGGGAAAATCTAGGTGATCCAATGCGTAATATGTTCCGGGCTATCAATCGTCTGTTAGCAGAACATGATGATGTTCAGGTAATCTATCCGGTTCATATGAATCCGGCTGTACGTGAAGTGGCGAATGATATTTTAGGTGACAATCCGCGCGTGCATTTAATTGAACCCCTAGAGGTATTTGATTTCCACAACTTTGCGGCGCGTTCGTTTATGATTTTGACAGACTCAGGTGGTGTACAGGAAGAAGCTCCTTCTCTAGGAAAACCCGTTCTTGTTTTACGTGATACAACAGAACGCCCAGAAGGGATTGCAGCGGGTACATTAAAGCTGGCAGGTACAGATGAGGAAACAATTTATGGGCTGGCAAAGGAGTTGCTGACAGATGAAGAAGCTTATGCAGCAATGGCACATGCTTCCAATCCTTACGGTGATGGCTATGCTTCTAAACGAATTGTAGAAGCATTGATTAACTTTTTAAATAGAAGTAAATAATGGAATTTAAAAAATTCGAAATATATTTATTATAGTTAAGTGAAGATAAAATTAGTATGAAATAGATAAAAAACGCATAGGATAAAAAATTTCTGAAACCAATTGTGAATTTTCATACACAAATTTGTCAACAATTTGACAAGGAACGTGTGGAACCGAAGTTTTTCCCTATAACTAATTGACATCAAATAACCCCTATTGTATGCTTACAAAGGGTAAGAATGATAAGGGTTTCATACAGTCAAAAAGTGTTGAAACACTTGTTATATCAAGTTTCTACTAGATTGACAGTTGAAACCAATAATTGTCAATTTGCAACGTTTTACTGCGTCTGGATGAATGTCCATTAAAGCTCATTAGCTGCCCAGTTATTGGACAAGTTGTGACAGAGTTCAGGACATGCCTAAGCAGCCACTGCTGCTGGAAGTAATGAAGCTTGTAGTGCATTTACTACTATTTTATTTCACTTGATGGTCATATGCGATTCCTTACTCGAAAAAAAGGTTCAGGAGATTAATTGCCAATGCTAGATTTGCATCTCATTTTCGCTATGCAGAAGAAAGCGTTATTTTTTTTGCTCGCTCTCTGTGTTTTAGGCTGGGGATTTACGTCCTTTCAGACAATCTTCGCCGGAATAGCTTTAGGGGCATTCTTTGGCACATATAACTTTTGGATTTTGCTTCGACGGATGGAAAAGTTTGACCGTTCCATTAGTGAAGGGACGAAAGCACCATCAATAGGGACCGCCCTGCGGTTTGGTTCTGGTGTTGCGGCAGTCGCAATTGCAATTTCGTTGCCACAATATTTTCACTTAATTAGCACGGTCATTGGGCTGATGATGCCGTACATCTTTCTCGTAATCGAGCGGGTTGTCCATCATGTAAAAAACCATTAAAGTGCAGAAGAAAGAGAGGTGAATGCAGAAATGGATCATAAAAGTCCTGAGTGGGTACTAGACCTTGGCTTTGTAACACTTATATTCAACCTGTCTACAGTTATGATGCTATTAGTTACAGCTGCCATCGTGTTCTTAATCGCTTTTATTTCGACTCGTCATTTAGCGCTTAAGCCAACAGGTATGCAAAACTTCATGGAGTGGGTTATGGACTTCGTGAAAGGTATCATTGGCGGGAACATGGACTGGAAAACAGGCAGTCGATTTCACGTGTTAGGGATCACCCTTATCATGTTCGTGGCAGTAGCCAACTTATTAGGTCTTCCATTTGCAATCATTTATGATGATTACTTATGGTGGAAATCCCCAACAGCTGACCCAACAGTTACAATGACATTAGCAGCTATGGTACTTGTATTGACGCACTACTACGGTGTAAAGTTACAAGGAACTGGCGAATATACAAAAGGTTTCTTCCGACCAATGTCATTCATGTTCCCATTAAAGATCATTGAGGAGTTTGCAAATACGTTAACTCTTGGTCTACGTCTTTACGGTAACATCTATGCAGGTGAGATTTTACTTTCGTTAATCGCTGGATTAGCGACATCTAGTGTACTAGGCGCTGTCGGTGCAATCGTACCAATGATGGCATGGCAAGGGTTCTCGATTTTCATCGGGTTTATCCAAGCTTTCATTTTCACTATGTTAACGATGGTTTATATGGCACACAAAGTGAGTCACGACCATTAATTATAAATTTCCGTGTTAATTATGCGGTAATTTGAACCAAACAAAAAAAACACAATTTCCAAGGAGGATATTTTAAAATGACAGGTTCAATTGGTTTATTAGCAGCAGCAATCGCAATCGGTTTAGGTGCACTTGGTGCAGGTATCGGTAACGGTCTTATCGTTTCAAAAACAGTTGAAGGGATCGCTCGCCAACCAGAAGCTCGCGGCGTTCTTCAAACTACAATGTTCATCGGGGTTGCATTAGTTGAGGCCCTTCCAATCATCGCGGTAGTAGTAGCATTCATCGTAATGAACCAATAGTCTTTGGACTAGCGGAAAAAATGGCGAAGCAAACCTTCGCCATTCCTTTTGTATGATGTAGAGTAAAACTCTGCTCATTTACTTATGTAGTATTTAACACTGAAAGCAACGTTTTAAACATTATAGATTTTTTGAATATATACAAGCTCTTGAAGGGAGTGAAACAATCGTGGTATTTGTAGATAATCTAGTACTTGGTGCTAGCGGATCAGGCCTTAACACAGGTGATATTCTAGCAACGGTCATCATTTTTGGTGTGTTGTTACTTCTACTTAAAAAGTTCGCTTGGGGTCCATTAATGGGCATTATGCAGCAACGTGAAGAGTTAGTTGCAAGTGAAATCGATGCGGCTGAAAAAGCGCGCAAAGAAACACATGCACTATTAGAAGAACAAAAAGCTCTTTTAAAAGAAGCTCGTACTGAAGCGCAAACAATCGTTGAAGGTGCGAAGAAACAAGCTGACGCAACTCGTGAAGAGATCGTATCTGCAGCTCGTAATGAAGCAGCTCGCTTGAAAGAGTCTGCTGTACGTGATATCGAAGCTGAGAGAGAAAAGGCAATCGCTGCTGTGCGTGAAGAAGTGGTTTCACTATCAGTTCTTGCTGCATCTAAAGTTCTTGGAAAAGAAATTTCCGAGGCTGACAACAGCGCATTGATTAAAGAAACGATTGCGAAGGCAGGCGAAGCAAAATGAGTCAAGTAGCTAAGCGCTATGCTGAAGCTTTGTTCGAATTAGCGAAAAGCCAGAATGCCCTTGCTGAAATCAGTACAGACTTAAAAGAGCTGACAACAGCTTTTGAAGCGTCTCCGGAATTGATTGCAATCCTTCAAGCTCCGAAAGTCACGTCTGACATGAAAAAAGCAATGGTATCGAATATCTTAACTGGAGCTCATCCAGCTGTCGTGAATACGCTTCATTTATTAATCGATAAAAAGCGTATCGACGAGGTCTCCCTAGTAGCGAAGGAATTCCAAGCTTTAGCAACAACTGCTCAAGGTGTTGCAGAAGCAATTGTGTTTTCAACTCGTACGTTAACGGAAGAAGAGCGTGCTGAAATTTCGGCCGCATTCGCCAAGTTAGTAGGAATGGAAAGACTAGAAATTACAAACGTAATCGAGCCGTCACTTCTTGGTGGCGTTCGTGTACAGATCGGCAACTACATTTTTGACAGCACGGTAGCATCTAAGCTAGAGAGTCTAAAGCGTACGTTAGTTGGTTAAATTTTAAGAAATGTGAGAGGTGAACATACATGGGCATCAAAGCTGAAGAAATCAGCAGTCTGATTAAACAGCAGATTGAGAATTACCAATCTGAATTACAAGTTAGCCAAGTTGGTACAGTTATCACAGTTGGTGACGGTATCGCTCGTGCTCATGGCCTCGACAACGCCATGGCTGGAGAGCTTTTAGAGTTCTCAAACGGTGTTATGGGTATGGCTCAAAACTTAGAAGAAGGTAACATTGGTATCGTTATTCTAGGTGACTACCTAGGCATCAAAGAAGGCGATGAAGTTCGTCGTACAGGTCGTATCATGGAAGTACCAGTTGGTGAAGAACTAATTGGTCGTGTTGTAAACCCACTTGGTCAACCAGTGGACGGTCTTGGACCAGTCAACACAACAAAATCACGCCCAATCGAAAGCCCAGCTTTCGGTGTAATGGCACGTAAATCAGTACATGAACCATTACAAACAGGTATCAAAGCGATTGACGCTCTTGTACCAATCGGCCGTGGTCAACGTGAGTTAATCATCGGTGACCGTCAAGTAGGTAAAACATCCGTAGCAATCGATACAATCTTGAACCAAAAAGGCGAAAACATGATTTGTATCTACGTTGCAATCGGTCAAAAAGAATCTACTGTACGTACTGTAGTAGAAACATTACGTAAAAATGGCGCATTAGATTATACAATCGTTGTAACAGCATCTGCTTCTGAACCAGCTCCATTATTATACCTAGCTCCTTTCGCTGGTGTATCTATGGCTGAAGAGTTCATGTTACAAGGTAAACACGTTTTAGTAGTATATGATGATCTATCTAAGCAAGCATCTGCTTACCGTGAGCTTTCATTATTACTACGCCGTCCTCCAGGTCGTGAAGCTTACCCTGGTGACGTATTCTACTTACACAGCCGTTTACTAGAACGTGCTGCGAAGTTAAATGAAACTTACCAAAACGGTTCAATCACAGCATTACCATTCGTAGAAACACAAGCAGGGGATATCTCAGCTTACATTCCTACAAACGTAATCTCGATCACAGACGGTCAGATCTTCTTACAATCTGACTTGTTCAACTCAGGTGTACGTCCAGCAATCAACGCTGGTTTATCAGTATCACGTGTAGGTGGTTCTGCACAAATCAAAGCGATGAAAAAAGTAGCTGGTACATTACGTCTTGACTTAGCTGCGTTCCGTGAATTAGAGTCATTCGCTCAATTCGGTTCTGACTTAGATAAAGCAACTTTAGCTAAATTAGAGCGTGGTAAACGTACAGTTGAGGTTCTTAAACAAGACCTAAACAAACCACTTAAAGTAGAAAAACAAGTTGTAATCCTTTACGCTTTAACTCGCGGATTCTTAGATGATATTCCAGTAGCGGATATCACTCGCTTTGAAGGCGAACTACTTAGCTGGTTAGATTCAAACCACTCTGGCGTTTTAGATCACATCCGTACAACGAAAGATCTTCCAGCTGACGCTGACCTTGCAGAAGCAATCAACGCGTTCAAAAAGACTTTCGCTAAATCTGAGTAATCTTTAAAAGATATTAACGCTTGCCTACATCCGAAAAGCGCTGGAGGGTCCTGACAAGTGTGCTCGCACACGTAGGAAGGAACCGAAGCGACTCGAGGATGTGGCATGAATATCTGGATATCTTACTATCCAAAGATCAAAGACCAAGTAAGGATATGAAAAAACAAAAGGTGGTGAAATACCAGTGGTAAACTTACGCGAAATTAAAGGTCGTATAAATTCTACAAAGAGTACACAAAAAACGACGAAAGCCATGCAAATGGTTTCATCTTCGAAATTACGCCGTGCAGAATCAAACGCCAAGGCTTATGTTCCTTACATGGAAAAAATCCAGGACGTAGTAGGCGCAATCGCAGCAGGTACAAAAGACAGCGGTCATCCGATGTTAACAACTCGCCCTGTTAAGAAAACAGCTTATTTAGTAATTGGTTCTGACCGTGGTTTGGCAGGTGCATATAACTCAAGTATCCTCCGTCAGCTTCAGCGCACGATTAACGAGCGCCACAAGTCTAAAGATGAGTACGTTGTTTTTGCAGTAGGCCGTGTCGTACGTGACTATTTTGTAAAACGTGATCATAATGTAATCGGCAGTGTTGTACAGTTACCTGACCAACCAACATTTGCTGATATTAAAGAAATCGCTCGTAATGCTGTTGGTATGTTCATCGATGGCGCATATGATGAACTTTATATGTACTATAACCACTTCGAAAGTGCTATTTCTCAAGTAGTAACGGAGAAAAAGGTTCTTCCATTGACTGAGATCGCACCTGCTACTAGCAACGCTGCATATGAATTCGAGCCATCAGGCGAAGCAATTCTAGAAGTACTTCTTCCACAATATGCAGAAAGCTTAATCTATGGTGCGTTACTAGACGGAAAAGCGAGTGAACATGCTTCTCGTATGACGGCAATGCGTAATGCAACAGATAATGCTTCGGATTTAATCGCCGAATTATCTCTTCAATACAACCGTGCGCGTCAAGCAGCGATTACGCAAGAAATTACAGAAATCGTTGGTGGAGCTGCAGCCTTAGAATAGGCGGCACTCTACTGACGTCGTATAAGAATACGATAGGAGGGTACAAAGTAATGAATAAAGGACAAGTTATTCAAGTAATGGGTCCGGTAGTAGACGTAAAATTCGAAAACGGCCAATTACCAGCAATCTATAACGCTTTAACAGTTATGATTGAACGTCCAAATGAAGCGCCGACTTCTCTAGCTCTAGAAGTTGCGATTCACTTAGGTGACGACTCTGTTCGTGCGATTGCCATGTCATCTACTGATGGCTTACAACGTGGGGCAGAAGTTACAAATACAGGAGCGCCAATCTCAGTACCAGTTGGTGAAGCTACATTAGGTCGCGTATTCAACGTACTTGGTGAAGTAATCGACTTAGGTGAAGAGGTTCCAGCATCAGTTCGCCGTGATTCAATCCACCGCGAAGCTCCAACTTTCGATCAATTATCAACTTCAGTTGAAATCCTTGAAACAGGTATCAAAGTAGTAGACTTATTAGCTCCTTATATTAAGGGTGGTAAGATCGGTCTATTCGGTGGTGCCGGTGTAGGTAAAACTGTATTAATCCAAGAATTAATCAACAACATCGCCCAAGAGCACAGCGGTCTTTCTGTATTCGCAGGTGTAGGTGAGCGTACTCGTGAAGGTAATGACCTATTCCACGAGATGACTGACTCAGGCGTTATTAAACAAACAGCAATGGTATTCGGTCAAATGAATGAGCCGCCAGGTGCACGTATGCGTGTTGCCTTGACTGGTTTGACAATGGCTGAATATTTCCGTGATGAAGAAGGTCAAGACGTACTATTATTCATCGATAACATCTTCCGTTTCACACAAGCAGGTTCTGAGGTTTCTGCCCTATTAGGCCGTATGCCTTCAGCGGTAGGTTACCAGCCAACACTTGCTACGGAAATGGGTAGATTACAAGAGCGTATCACATCTACAACAAAAGGTTCTGTAACTTCAATTCAAGCGATTTACGTACCAGCCGATGACTATACTGACCCGGCTCCGGCTACAACGTTCGCCCACTTGGACGCAACAACAAACCTTGAGCGTAAATTATCTGAAATGGGTATCTACCCTGCGGTTGACCCATTAGCTTCGACTTCTCGTGCATTATCACCTGAAATCGTTGGCGAAGAACACTATGCAGTTGCAACTGGTGTTCAACGTACAATCCAACGTTACCGTGAATTGCAAGATATCATCGCCATCCTTGGTATGGACGAGTTATCTGACGAAGATAAGCAAACAGTAGAACGTGCTCGTCGTATTCAATTCTTCTTATCTCAAAACTTCCACGTAGCGGAACAATTCACTGGCCAAAAAGGTTCTTACGTACCAGTTAAAGAAACTGTACGTTCATTCAAGGAAATCCTTGAAGGTAAATACGACCACTTACCAGAAGATGCTTTCCGTTTAGTTGGTAGCATTGAAGAAGTAGTTGAAAAAGCGAAAAGCATGGGCGTAGAGGTTTAATACTAACGGCTAGGAGGAAAACACATGAAGACAGTAACAGTCAATATTGTCACTCCCGACGGCCCGGTATACGATGCTGAAGTAACAATGGTTATCGCCAAAACAACTTCAGGTGAAATTGGTGTCCTTCCAGGCCATATTCCAATGGTCGCTCCACTTGCAATCGGTGCGGTGAAGCTGAATAAAGAAGGCGGCCAAACTGATCTTGCGGCTGTTAATGGTGGTTTTATTGAAGTGCGTCCCGACAAGATTTCGATTTTAGCTTCTTCAGCAGAAGTTGCTGAAACAATCGACCTTGCCCGTGCAAAAGCAGCGCTTACGCGTGCTGAGCAGCGTCTTCAACAAAAACAGGATAACGTTGATTTCAAACGTGCTGAATTAGCTTTACAACGCGCGATCAATCGTATCAATGTTCATGAGGGTAATATCTAATTGAAGAACAAGCGGGCAGATGCATTTTCTGCCCGCTTTTTTTCTTAAAAGTCAAACTATGTATTTTCGAATGGAAAAGTTGCTTAAGCAATTGCGTTAGAGGCCGCGGCCTCCAAATAGTATGCATGGGCAAGCGCTATACTACCTGTGCTTATCGCAGATAAACGATTTTTCTAAAAGGAGGATGCGGGATGGATGTGTATTCACAGTTAGGTCAGCAGGCAATCATGGGGATTGTTTCTCATATCTTTTTTATTGGTGTGACATTTTATGCGCTGCAGTCATTACGTCTGGAGCAAGTATTTAAAAAGGGAAAGACATTTCAAATTCAAGTGCTCTATATTTTGCTAAGTATTACAATCGGTTCAACAGTTTCAAATTTTTTTATTACCTTCTCCACATGGTCTCAGCAACTGCCTTATTTATTCCAATAATTGGGCGATTGTGTATGTTGGAGGGGGAAACAAGGTCTTGTTTACCGCTCCAATGCCTATAATTCCCCAAAAAATGTACAAAAAATGTTTCCAAATTAGCAGGTAGCGGGTAGGAAAGTAAAGAATCGCACAATTTTTTGGATTTGTATGAAATTCACGATATTACCATGTGTTGAGTATTATAAAAATGTAGCGTATTTCATCAAAATACCGTAAAATAGTGATTTGGGCGCTTGTATTAGGGAGTCTTGCAAGTTAACATGAAAATTGTTTGTATAAATAAGGACTATTAAACTTTTTTAATAAATTGTGTTTTACAGTTTCGTACAATTGTATTCGGAGGGACGAATTGTGGATAAAATTATTGTAACGGGTGGCCGGACATTAAAGGGCAAAGTTAAAGTAGAAGGCGCAAAAAATGCCGTTTTACCCATCTTGGCAGCCTCGCTATTAGCTTCAAATAAAACAAATATCATAAGAGATGTGCCAAATTTGGCAGATGTAAAAACAATCGGTGAAGTACTTAGAAGCTTAAATGCTAAAGTGGAGTATGACGCGGCAAATAACGAAATGTTGATTGATGCCTCAGGTACACTTTCAAGTGAAGCGCAGTTCGAATTCGTCAGTAAAATGCGCGCATCAATTTTAGTGATGGGATCACTGCTTGGGCGCAATGGCTTTGCCCGTGTAGCACTTCCTGGAGGGTGTGCAATTGGATCTCGCCCAATTGAATTACACCTAAAAGGTTTTGAGGCAATGGGAGCAGAAATTTCATTTGGCCACGGATATGTAGAAGCGATTGTGAAGGATCGCCTGCGAGGAGCAAAAATCTATTTAGACTTCCCAAGTGTCGGTGCAACAGAAAATATCATGTCGGCAGCAGCATTAGCCGAAGGTACGACAATTATCGAAAATGCTGCAAAAGAACCGGAAATTGTAGACCTAGCGAACTTTATTAATGGAATGGGCGGCCGCGTAGTCGGTGCTGGTACGGATACAATTCGTATTGAAGGTGTAAAAGAACTGACAGGTACGACTCATTACATCATCCCAGACCGTATTGAAGCAGGAACATTTATGGTCGCAGCAGCTATTACACGCGGCGACGTTGTAATAGAAAATGCTGTACCAGAGCATATGACAGCAGTAATCGCTAAAATGCGTGAGATGGGTGTTACGATCACAGAGGAAGCAGAAGGTCTTCGTGTGCGTGCAAATGGCCCTCTAAAGGCAGTTGACATTAAAACAATGCCTCATCCTGGATTCCCTACAGATATGCAATCCCAACTAATGGCTTTGATGCTGACAGCTGAAGGCACAAGCATCATTACAGAAACAGTATTTGAGAACCGCTTCATGCATGTGGAAGAATTCCGCCGCATGAATGCTGTTGCTAAAATTGAAGGTCGTTCTGTGTTCATTGAAGGTACAACAGAACTACAAGGTGCTGAAGTAGCTGCTACTGATTTACGTGCTGCTGCGTCACTAATCCTGGCTGGTTTAGTGTCAGAAGGTATGACACGTGTAACAAAGCTTCACCACCTAGATCGTGGTTATGTGAATTTCCACGAAAAACTTGCTGCACTAGGCGCAGATATTGAACGAGTATCTGAAGAAGTAACAAAGGAAAAAGAACAAGCAACTGCTTAATCTTAAAATATGAACCTTACAGCAATTATATGAATCAATACTATCCGTAAGCACTTAGTGCTTGCGGATTTTTATATTAGGTAAGATTTACTCTCCTTTTGGTGATAAGCATGGTGAGAGGGAACAGCATGCTATGGGAAGGAAGAAATAGATGGATGTAGTGCAGCTGCCGGCCAAATGAAGCAGTCGTAAAGCGTTGGGGCATAAGCCTCTTCGTTTGAAGTGCTTCGTGTTATTCTATATATCGGGTCTATCCAGGTAGACAGAAATCCAGCCGAAATATCTTCATAAAAACTTTTAAATTAGCAGGAATGATTTCTCATCTATCCCTCATAGACTGCGATATGAAAAAATATATTCTACCTCTTATCATTGTTGTCTTGCTTTTTATTATTCCGTTGCATTTTAAAAAGAAGTCTTTGCCAAAAGAAGTAGCGGAGGAGTGTGTAATCTCTATCACCTTTGCCGAATCAAATGAAGCATTGCCGCTGGAGCAATATTTAGTGGGGGTGCTCGCAGGAGAGATGCCGGCAAGCTTCGATCTAGAGGCTCTGAAGGCACAGGCAATCGCTGCGAGGACGTATGCCATTCATCAGACAAACTACGGGGCAAATCCAATCAAGCAAACGACTGCTCATCAAGTGTATAAAGAAGAACTGAATCCGAAATACGAAAAAAAGCTAAAACGGGCAGTGAAGGAAACAAAAAATCAGATTCTTACCTACAACGGTGAGCCGATTACGGCGATGTTCCATGCAGCATCGAATGGGCAGACGGAAACATCAGAAAATTTCAGCGGCACACAAATTGCCTATTTGACTGCCGTCTCATCTCCAGAGGAGTATACGGATACTGAAAGCTTTACACTTGCGCAGATCAATCAGGCACTGCAAGGTAATTTCAGTCTTGCACAAATCGGGCAGGCGCAAATAACGCGCAATAATACAAACCGGGTAGAAACAATCACGATTGGGAATCGTTCGTGGACAGGGCGTGAATTCCGTGAGCTGCTGGGCTTAAAATCAGCAGATTTTACGATTACGGTTAATCAGGGGGTTCATATTGAAACGAAGGGCTACGGGCATGGTGTAGGAATGAGCCAGTACGGGGCAGATGCATTGGCTGCAGGGGGAAAAGACGCCAAGGAAATCGTCCAGCATTATTATCCAAATACAAAGTTAGAACAACTTGCATGTTCAAAGTAAATTTTCCAAATTTCCTTGTTTAGAATATCCAAATAGTGGTCACACTACCACTTGAGGTGATAAACAATGGGAGAGAACAAACAAACTACATCTCCAAAAACGTGGGTCGATAAACCTTGGTTTTGGCCAGCTGTTTATGCAGTTATTGCGCTTATCATGATTGCGTTTATTGTACTCTATAATGTAATGGCTACGCCAGAGGACACTGACACGCTGCAGCCTGTTTCACAGGAAGAAGAAACTGTCATCGAAACAAATGCCCGTGAAGAAACAATGAAGTATCCGTTTGATGAAGCACAACTAAACAATGTGAAGATTGTACAGGACTATTATGACGTGACTGCCGATGCAGAAACACGTGAAAATTCACTTCTTGTATTCAATCAAACATATTCGACATCAAGCGGCCTTTCACTTGCTATCAACAGCGAGCCTTTCCAAGTGATGGCAGCCTTAAGCGGTACAGTAAAAGAAATAAAGCTAGATGCTTTCACTGGCAATACAGTAACGCTTGAGCATGAAAACGGCTATACAACACGCTACTCATCAGTTGGCGATATCCTCGTAAAAGAGGGAGATGCAGTCACACAAGGTGAGCCGATTGCGACGACAATCGAAAATGAATGGAATCCAAATGCCGGTATCCATTTGTACTTTGAAGTGTTAAAAGACGGCCAGCACATCAATCCAAAATCGCTATTAGGGTTTTAATTTCTCATAGCAGGGGTGTTTAGGTACTAAAAGATAGTAAAGCCTTGGACGCAATTGCGCCCAAGGCATAATTGTTTTTAGTTCTAACGCCCATTCACGCGGCATAAGCTGAACAAACACGCGATTGAAAGGAAGAGAGCGTGCACGAGCATATTCGGCATCGCTGCGTGAAGTTAGGGCAGCTGCTATTAGAGACAGGAGAGACTGTTCGCGCCATCGCTAAAATGACAGGGTATTCGAAGAGTACCGTCCATAAAGATCTGACAGAACGTCTTGAGAAGGTTAACGAGGCATTATCGGTAGAGGTCAAGGAAGTACTGGCATACCATAAATCAGTCAGGCATCTTCGCGGAGGAGAAGCGACACGGAAGAAATGGCAGCATAAAATACAATCCGATCAGCAGATCCAAATGGACAAAGAAGCGTTTTGACAAGACTACATCAGTCGTCAAAATGCTTTTTTTATTGACAAATTTAGGACCTTTATTAACTGAATAAGGAAATGGTCGATGATAAATATTGGTGTAATTCGTCATTTAATATGATAAAATATTCAAGATAAATAGATATGCACGTGTACATGTTGGAAAAGCTGGGAAGGAGATTAACAAAACATGTTTTCAAAAGATATTGGCATCGATTTAGGTACGGCGAACGTACTGATCCACGTAAAGGGAAAGGGAATCGTATTAAACGAGCCATCCGTAGTGGCTATCGATAAAAAAACAAACAAGGTGCTGGCAGTTGGTGAGGAAGCACGCCAGATGGTTGGCCGTACACCAGGAAATATCGTAGCGATCCGCCCCTTAAAAGACGGTGTTATCGCAGATTTCGAATCAACAGAAGCGATGCTGAAATACTTCCTGAACAAGCTGAATGTTAAAGGCTTTTTATCAAAGCCGCGCATTTTAATCTGCTGTCCGACGAATATTACGAGTGTGGAGCAAAAGGCGATACGAGAAGCAGCGGAGAAATCAGGCGGTAAAAAGGTATATCTGGAAGAAGAGCCAAAAGTGGCAGCGATTGGTGCTGGAATGGACATCTTCCAGCCGAGCGGAAATATGGTAGTGGATATCGGTGGCGGAACGACCGATGTCGCAGTTCTTTCAATGGGTGATATTGTAACGAGTGAGTCGATCAAAGTAGCGGGTGATGTATTTGATAACGACATCTTACAATACATAAAGAAACAATATAAACTGCTGATCGGTGAGCGGACGGCAGAAGCAATCAAAATGACAGTCGGTACTGTGTTTTCAGCAGCAGGACGCAATGAAGAGATGGATATCCGTGGACGAGATATGGTGACGGGATTACCGCGCACTATCGCAATTAATTCAAAAGAAATCGAGCAGGCACTGCGTGAATCTGTAGAGCTGATCATTCAATCGGCGAAAAATGTATTAGAAAAAACACCGCCTGAACTATCGGCAGACATCATTGACCGTGGTGTTATTTTGACGGGCGGCGGCGCATTGCTTCATGGTATTGATCAGCTATTGATGGAAGAGCTGAAGGTACCGGTGTTTATAGCGGAAAATCCAATGGACTGTGTAGCGGTTGGGACAGGCATCATGCTGGATAATATTGATCGTGTCGCATCCAAGTAATCAAAATAAAATTGAGGTGAGCCCCCATGTTTAAAGGATTCTATACAGTTACATCAGGCATGACGGCCCAACAGCGCAAGACGGAAATTTTGACGAATAATATGGCGAATGCAAATACACCCGGCTATAAATCAGAGCAAACGACGATTCGTTCATTTCCTGATATGTTGATGTCGGCAATTACATCAAATGGCATCCCAACAGAAAAGGGGCTAAATCTACTACAGGCGACACCGGTTGGTACACTGAATGCAGGTGTTTACTTACAGGAATCTCTATCTAACCATACCCAAGGGTCGCTGCTTGAAACAGGTCTTTCAACAGACGTTGCGCTAATCGATGGTGCTCTTCCTGTTGATGAGGCTTCAGGCAAGCCAGGCTCTATTTTCTTCCGTTTACAGCATCCGGACGGCAATGAAGCATATACTAGGAATGGTAACTTTACGCTGGATGGACAAGGCAATCTTGTAACGGGAATGGGTTTATATGTTTTAGACCGCAACGGAGAAAGAATTCAACTGCAAAGTGATGACTTTACGATTTCACCAGACGGGATGATTATAGACGAAAATGGGGTACAAGTAGCACAGTTAGGTGTATCCTTTGCGGCAAATACAGACGTACTGATGAAGCAGGATAACGGTCTGTTCCGTATGCTGGAGGGAGAGGCACTGCCATCTGCTTATGATGCAGCGGGTGTTACGTTTAGTCTTCAACAGCAGTATCTAGAAGGCTCCAATGTAGATGCGGCTCAGTCTATGACAAGCCTGCTGTCAGCCTACCGAGCATTTGAAGCGAATCAAAAAGTACTACAGGCATATGACAAGAGTATGGACAAGGCAGTGAATGAAATCGGTAAGGTGTAAGGAGGTCTAAATAATGATCCGTACAATGAATACAGCAGCCAATACACTTGGGCAAATTCAGCTGCAGCTGGATACAATTAGTAATAATATTGCCAACAGCAATACGAAAGGCTACAAAGCAAAGCAGGCCACTTTTCAGGAATTGCTGTACCAACAGCATAATAACGATAAATTAGATAGAACGCTCCGCCAATCACCAGTCGGCATCCGTCAAGGTGTTGGGGCGCATATTAGTCAAATCCAATCAAACGAAACACAAGGAAGTATCCAGCTGACTGGGCGTAATCTAGATTTCGCTATGACAGCAGAAAACCAATATTTCAATGTTGTGATGCAAGACGGCAGCACAGGTTTTACACGTCAAGGAAATTTCTACATGTCTCCCCAGCAGGATGGGACAAATCTTCTTGTAACAGGTGATGGATATCCAGTACTTTCCGCGAATGGCAATACAATTTCGTTTCCACAGGGCGTAACAGAATTTACAATGTCAGAAGCGGGTACATTGAATGTAATGAATGAGAACGGACAGGTAATTCAATATGACCTTGCTGTAACAAAAATTACGAAGCCGCAAGTAATGGAGCAGCTGAACGGTGGTACCTACCTCAGTCTGCCGGCTAATCTTGCCGGGCTTGGCTATGCAGAAGGTGATGTATTAACAGAATTACAGGGGCAAAATCGTAATGAGGTTAGTATGCAGATAGGCGCATTGGAAATGTCGAATGTTGATCTATCTAAGGAAATGACCAATTTGATTGCAGCACAGCGCTCGTATCAATACAATTCACGAGCAGTTACGATTGCTGACCAAATGCTTGGTCTAATTAACGGCATCCGATAAAAAGTAGGAGACGAACAATGACGAACGAATCAAACCATCATATAGCAGAGGAAAAACCGAAAAAGAGAAGACAAACAGAGCCAGCAGCAGACAACGATGACAAACAGAAACGCTGGGTACGGCTTCGCCTTTTGCCGATTTGGCTGCGCATCATTATCGTATCCGTTCTATTTTTAGTGGTGGCGATTATTGGTGTGATATTCGGCTATTCCGTTATCGGGGAAGGAAGCGCTGGCGATGCCCTGAAATGGGAAACATGGCAGCATATCCTCGATATTATGAACGGCAAAGAGTAGGGAGTTCGTACACTGCTATCGTACGGACTCCGGCTTATGATCGGTAAACGGAGTTGCGTACTAGGGAGAAATCGGGTCATACATACTTCACAACAGGGGGATTCATATGTTAAGTGCAGAACAAATTCAAGCTATTTTACCACACCGCTATCCATTTCTTTTTGTAGATCGTATTACAGAGCTGGAAGAAGGCAAGCGAGCTGTAGGTATTAAAAATGTAACAATTAACGAAGACTTTTTTAACGGTCACTTTCCAGGCTATCCGGTGATGCCTGGAGTGCTGATTGTAGAAGCTCTGGCACAAGTAGGGGGAGTAGCCCTGCTAAATGCAGAAGCGAATAAAGGGCGCCTGGCATTTTTAACAGGTATCGATAATTGCCGCTTCAAGCGCCAGGTAGTACCAGGTGATCAACTTCGACTTGAAGTAGAATTCATCAAGCTGCGCGGCCAAATGGGAAAAGGCAAAGGGATTGCCACAGTTGACGGAGAGCTTGTTTGTGAAGCTGAAATTTTATTCGCATTAGGACCGGTTCAAGGGTAATTTGCTTTTATTGTTTAAAAATTATAAAATAAGAAGGTTGAAATTGACGATTTCAGGATACGTAGGTTTGGCTTTAAACGTAGGAGGTTTTAAATAGATGTATAAAGAACTGTCTTCAGGCGTCAAAATAAGCATTACCCGTTCTATCTCAACGTCTTTTGAGTCGTATTTGGCGAGTATTGGCTGGGATGAAGATAAATTCTCAATGGAAGATTTTGTCGCTAGTTGGCAAAAATATTTTACGGAAAACGCAGCTTGGTTTGATAAAGTGCCGCAGGAAGTATTGATGAGCCATGAATTCCACGAAGAAATGGCGAAGAAGATCGACGAAGTTATTGAAAAAATTCTAAATGAAAAGCCGACAAAGAAACAAATTGAAGCAATTGAAAAAATGCAGAAGCAATTAGGTACGAACTATACGTTTCATTGCAAGGCAGAAGCGGCTTATGTGGAGCAACTTTTAAAACAACGATTAAAATAGATTCCTAAGTTTAGGATAGTTCCCTCTTTTCCCGGGCACTCTACTGTTGACTACATTGTAGTTAATCATGAGGCGAGAAAGGAGGGAATTTTTTATGTCAAAATGGAAATTTGGCTTAACTGTTGTATTGATGACGGGTGCATTAGCAGCATGTAACAACAATAACGATGACGAAACACCAATGGAGGACCAAGGTGCAAGTGATCTTGTGACACCCCATGATGATAATGGAATCGACGGCATCAATAACGATTATAACGGCTCTGAAGGTCTTTATATGAACGGCGATAATGCCAATGTCGATTCACCGACATCAAATAAAGATAACAACGGCAACAATGGAGCTACCTCTAACGGCGGCAACAATATGAATGGTGCTGGCGGCAACAACGGTGAGGAAGGCAATAACGGTACAAACCGTAATGGCGGCCCAGATGCCGGTATAAGAGGGAACGATAACAATAATAACAATAATAACAACAACGTTCTTGATGACGCTGCTAACGGTGTAGAAGGAGCAGCTGACCGAATCGTCGATGACGGGAATGATATGGTAGACGATGTAGAAAACCGTGTCGATCGCGATACAACTCGATAACAAAACAACAAAAGCGCGGCTGCTAAATGGCAGTCACGCTTTTGTTACGTATTTTTTAATTTTGGACGTTCTTTCATGCCGCGCTCAAAACGAGTAAGCAGCTCGTCGTTCGGGAGCCCTTCTGCAATTAATTCCTGCAATAATAGCTCTGCATACCGTTTTCGCTGCGCTTTTAAAGTTCCTTTGCATAATACCGATACATAGTCGCCAATTTCTATAATTTTAGTGACAACAAGTGAAAAGGGTGCTGGCTCATTATCTGGAAATGAAATGACGGCACGGGCTTCAAATACATCATGGGATACTACCAACGGATCGAAGAACCCTCGATAATCGTTAGCGATATACAGCTCCAAAATCCACGAGTTATGGCTGTTTTCCTGATTGATAATAATGCCGTCTGTTAACGGGATGCTTTGCGTGCTGCCAGTAGAAGTTAATAAGTCGAAAGACAGCATTTTAAAGGTCTTCATTTTTTCACCCCATTTTCTTTTTACGGTTATTATACCATATTGAAAGTTGCCAAATTCGAAAAATCAGTCAATTTCATGAACATAAGTAGTATGAGCATTGTTAAATAAAATCCTTTGCCTTTTTATTTTCAGCTATAGACAAAATGAATATTTGGTTCCTTGATGTATGCACAAATCTGTATTTTCGTGCTTTGCGCGAGCGGATCCTCCTGCATTATGATGGCTGTAATGAAGGGAGGTGAAGTAATGAATCAAGTCGGGCTCGTTGGACGATTGACAAAAGATCCGGCACTTCGGCAGTTATCTGATCGCAAGGTGACAGTAAATTTTGTACTTGCCATTAATCGCAATTTCCGCAACAGCCAGGGCACAGTCGACGCTGACTATCTGTTATGCGTCGCATGGGGAAAGCTTGCGGAACGAATTGCAACTTATTGCGGCAAGGGGTCGCTCGTCGGTGTCAATGGTCGTCTGCAATCCAGTTCCTATGTAAATAAGGACAACGTCAGAGTATACAATACAGAAGTCGTTGTCGAGGACGTCCGATTTTATGCCTTGAAACAGCGGGAAGGGCAGCCCGCTTCTAATGCTTCAAACTATGCAGTACAGCAAGAGGTAGATGTAACAGCGCATTTTGTACTTCCTTCTGAGGATGAGGAAGCAGATGCAAAACCAGTGACAACGTAATACGCGATTGTAAGAAGGTAAACAACACAACGAATTGCTTTTCGTTATAGCAAGTCAATGTTCACAACAAATCTGTAAAAACGACTGTACAATGATTGACCCCCACAAAATCAATACCGGCATATTCGCTATCTATGCCGTTATTCTCCTAATTTACAACTGAATATAGCTAAGAAACCGATCAAAGAGCCTTTCATGCACATGGCATAAAAGGCTCCCTCTTTTTATTATGGAGAAGTCCCGAGCCTATTAAAGGAGAGAAAGCGGTATGCCTTATAGGCTGAAAGTTATAATTCGCGCAATACCACCCGAAATTCACGCAATAAAAAAGCCCTCCCTCACAAAATAGGAAGGAAGAGCCTAATTACGTATAAAAGCTATTTCAGCATCGCTGTATCGAGCATCATCAAATCCATCAGCTCGGCATCATCGAGCTCGGTTAACCACTGGCTGGATTGGATCAGTTCCTCTGAGAGGGCTGATTTGATCGCAATCATTTTATCGATTTTTTCCTCGATCGTGCCGATCGTAATAAATTTATGCACCTGCACAAATTGAGTCTGGCCGATACGGTAGGCACGGTCTGTCGCTTGATTTTCAACGGCGGGATTCCACCAGCGGTCAGCATGCAGCACGTGGTTCGCAGCAGTTAGATTCAGACCTGTACCACCAGCTTTTAATGACAGCAGGAAGATCGGAAATTCGCCGTTTTGGAAGCTTTCTACGAGACGGTCCCGCTGCTGTTTCGGCATACTGCCCGTCAGGAAGGGCACATCGATATCATACAGCTCTGAGAAACAGTGCTGCAGCAGCTGGCCCATGCCAATATATTGGGTAAAGATCAGACACTGCTCGCCATTTTCTACAATTTCAGCGGCAAGCTGTACAATCCGTTTCACCTTCACCGATCGTTCCAACTCGACGCGCGCTTCTTCAAACGGCTCCTTTAAATAAAGGGCGGGATGATTACATAATTGTTTCAGCTTACTCAGCATCTTTAAAATCCGGCCTTTCTTCTCGAAGCCAGTTAATTTTTCGAGCTGGGCGAGTGTATCTTCAATGAACCCCTCATACAGCGCAGCCTGTTCAGGTGTCAGCGGGCAGAATTCCTGCGTTTCCTGCTTATCCGGAAGGTTCAGCATTAAATCTGGATCCCGCTTTGTACGCCGCAGCAGGAATGGACGAATCTTCATGCGAAGCACCTGTTTATGCTTTTCGGATTCATCTTTTTCAATCGGCAGGATGAACTGCTCCTGGAATTTACCGAAGCTGCCGAGGTAGCCTTTATGCATAAAGTCAAAGATTGCCCACAGTTCGGATAATCTATTTTCCACCGGTGTTCCTGTAAGGGCAATATGATGTGTACCCTTAAGCTTGCGAATGGAGCGGGATTGCAGTGTCTGCATATTTTTGATGTTTTGCGCCTCATCCAATACGACCGTCGACCAATTCTGATCCTGCAGGAATTCCGTATCCTGCGAAATGGTACCGTACGTCGAAAGGATAATGTGCGGACGCTCTTTTTCGATGAACTGAGTGAACTGCTCATCCTTTAGACGATTGGCACTGTAGTGCGTATGCACGGTTAAACTCGGGGCAAAGCGGGCCAGCTCTTTCTGCCAGTTGCCAAGCACAGAAGTTGGACAGACGATAATTGCCGGTTCTTCTACCTGCAGGACATCCACCGTATACAGAATATAGGTAATGAGCTGTACGGTTTTACCGAGACCCATATCATCTGCAAGGCAGGCACCGAACTGCTGCTCGCGCATAAACACAAGCCATTCATATCCTTGCTGCTGGTATGGGCGAAGCTCCGTCCGAAGATTCGGCGAAGGAGCTACGTAAGGCATTCCTTGCTTATGCTGCAGCTGTTCAATATAGGATTGCAGTGACTTCTGCATTTCAAATGCAAACATCGGATCGTCACGCTCTGCATCGTCCGGATCTTCGAGCGGTTCCATTAACGTTTCAGGCAGCTCTTGAAACAGCAGATCACGTACGGTCCAGTTCTCTTCCTCGGCTTGATTCATCAGCTCGCGCATTTCATTTAGCCAATTAGCATCGATGCGGAACCATTCCGTACCGATACGGACAAATTCCCGCTTCTCCTCGACGAGCTTGCGGAACTGCTCAGCCGGCATATCCTGTCCATTCATAGAGAACTGCCAGCGGAACGTTAAAATATCATTGAGTCCGGCCGTTTTTTTCGTCGGTGTATTGCCGGCACTCACTCGTACCTTCATCTTCGATTGCTTTAGTTCTTTTAGCCAAGCCGGCAAAATGATTTCAAAGCCAAGTGCCTGCAGCTTCGCCAAATCATGCTGAAGGAAATGGCGCACGTCGGCATCCTGCAGTCTCAGATGAATGAAGTAGTTAGGTGACGGCGCATGATTTTCAAGCGTCAGCAAGGCTGTCATCTGGTGCTGAAGCTGTTCGATATCCGGGGACAAATCCATCCATTTTTCAGGAAGAGCCATTTCAATCGGCAGTGTCCGCTTTCGCACTGCAGGTGTCCAGTGTTTGGCAGAGCCAGGTGCAAGAAGTACTGTTTCAAGATACCAGTCCTCTTCATCTTCAGGCGGTTCACTTAACCGGAGTGCCACTTGTACATTTCCCGCCATGCGTTCTGTCTGCAGCGGCCATCCTCCATTTTGGAAATACGGCAGAAGAGCCGGTACATCCTCCAGTGTTAAGCCTGCTTTTGACAGTCGCTGCGTGGCAGCCTCCTCCAGCAGGTCAGACTGGCTATAGTCAAAGGCAAGACCGTCCTCCGATAACGTGGCATGCTGCCAAAGTTCATCTCCTTGCCATACCGTCAGAGCTTCTTCGATTTGGCTGAGGGTCTCCGCCGATTTGGCATCTGCCGGTTGAATTCGCAGGAATGGATGCCGGTAGCGTGGTGACAATACATCAAGCAAATCAGCAATCGGCACGATTAAGTCACGCTCATCCATTTTGGCGTTCAGTCCGTAAAAGTTCGGCTCATATCTGTAATAAAGGAACGGTGCCCAATTTTCTGCAGCATGGATGAGCCCGTCCTCGTTTAAGGCCATTAATGAGTAGTAGCCGGGCCGAATTTGTTCGATCTTTAAGCGGAGCGTCTTTACAAATGGTGCTGTTTCAATCATTTAGTTTTCGTCACTCCTTAATGTAATTGTGCCTTATCGAGCTCTTCTTGCAGGGCACGCAGCCGTTTAAACTGTGTCCGTACCGACTCGATATAATTTTCAAAGTAAGTTGTCTTGCCCGCTTTTTTAGCAGCCGATTTCATCTGCTTCCAGATGCGTACTGCCTGTTTGTAGTTCATCCGGGATTTCTGCCGGATCTCCTCCATCGCATAGTGATGATAAAGCGGCAGGGCGGCAGCCGGCTTTTCAGACAGCACCTGCTTTAAGCCGATGGATTCCAAATAAGGGATCGAAGAAGGGTGCAGCTGATGGAGTGCAGTCCATTCCTCATATCGCCCTTTTTGCAGCAGATAGTCCGAATATGGCTGGATGCCATAGCGGCCAAATGCCCCATAAAGTATTAATTCCTCAGCCTCTGTCAGCTCGATCTCTGCATATAACGTATTCAGGCTATTCGTAAACAGTTGTCGCCGGTGCGGTGGGAGCACTTGATGAATATACTGTTGTAAATGAGGCAGCATTGCCTTTAACAAAAGCGCGGCAGCCTGCTGATCCCCTACGTTCAGGGCAAAATGAACAATCGCCTCGTAGAGCTGGATATGTTCAGCGTCGAGCTGTGCGAGATGATCTTGAATCTTTGCTTCGTCCTTCAAGAGCACATAAAAAACGACACGGGCAATAGCAAGCGGGATATCAGAAGGATTATCCGCTTCCGACAGCATTTCCAGCTCCTGTAACGCCCGCTTTTTATCATTGAAAATATGTTCCCAGCACAGCAGGAAGAAACTGAAGCGCAGGTGCGGGAAGCCTCCTTCCTGCAGCAGCAGTTCACGTACACTTTCCTGCATGGCATCATAAAAAGGATCTGTTGCAAATAAACGCGATTTACTGCTCAGCTCATGAATCAAATCCTCGGCATATTCATAGCGCTTATCAATCGCATATTGGAAGTAGTCAGACTGAATAGGTGACTCGGTTGCGAGAAAGTGTGACCATAATTTATTCAGCACCGCAAGCTCGATATACAGCTTGAAAATTGGCTGCCATTCCCGCTCAAGCGGCGTATAGCGGCGGAGCTTTGCATAGGCATTATCAAGGATGGACGGTACTAAATAGCTTTCGATGCGGCGGTTTGCCGGAAGCAGGTGCCCCATCACTTCATCCACCATTTGCTGCCAGCTTTCAGGTGTCCGCGCTGTAGCCAGCTGATTCAGCTGAACAGATTTTTGTGCCCGCCATTTCGATGCCCAGTCCTGAACAGAGCCATAGTATTGGTAAAGCCCAAGCAATGTGCCGAGCTGGTGCCGGCAAAGCGGCTGCGGGCATGTACAGCTAAGATGCTGGAACCGAAAGTCCATCGTTACCTCTGCCGGACGCACATCCTGCACAACGGTAAACAGCTTCTCGGCAGCCGTGTTATATCGTTCAAAAAGAACGGATTTATTACGTACAGAAAAAACAGAGCGGCGCACAAGTTCTTCATCTTCCGCTGATGAAGGGTGCAGCTCAGTCGTATATTTTTCTAACTCTCTATTAATAAAATCGGCATTGTCCCGTGCAATGACAGGAATTGAAAGCCCCATAATTAACCTCTCCTAAAAAAGTCGTTCCTTTTATTATAACGTGAATTCAATTACTGCGTAAACGCAGGAGATTGGAATATGGAAAAACAGGGAGGCGAGGAGGAAGTTTCTTTTCAATGAAGTTTGAAACAGTAAGAGTATGGGCATAATAAGTATTAAATAACACATCTTGACTTGAGAGCATTCATTACAATACTATGACCCACTAAATTCTATATTCCGATTGATAGTGTACTAAATGATTAGCCATATACACCTGAAATCAGGCGAAAACAAATACGCAGGCTCAGTATTATTTTACAAGGCTAAAGAATACGTTAACTACTAGGAGGGTATCGATATGATTACTGTGCAGTTCATGAAGCCGTTTTATACAAAAGTGTCGGGAACGAAACTACGTCTTGTGTTTGCTTACCAGTATTTCTCGATTACGAAGGACGATGAAGTGTACCATTTTATTCCGATTGAAGGAAAGGAAATGATCGTCAACCTGAACACGATGCAGGTTGAAAACATGTCGGAGGTATTCGTGTTCCAGCGCGGCAACCGATTTATCCGATTACCGCTGTATCAGCTGCTTTTAGTATCGAATGTCCATGAGCATCTGAAGCCGATTCTTGAGAACTCAGCAGGAGACATCCAGCCAGTGAAGGCCGAAACAGATGAACTGGACGCAGAAATTGCTGAGCTGATCCACACACTTGAAGAATCGAACCTATCTCGTTTGATCGATGTAGCACTTGCTGACCGCAACGAAGAACTATTTTATGACTTAATGACACAAAAGGAAAAATTAAACGGAGGCTATGCAATGTGAGCGCCACCTCTACGTGAAAACACCGATGAAAAATATTTCTTCGGTGTTTTCTTATACTAAAAAAGGATAGGACGACGCTTTCTTGCTTTAAAACAACGAAGCGGATAACAGACATAGTAGAGATACTGCGAGTTTCTGAATTACTATAGTAGAAAACGTTTGAAAAACAATACTATTCAAATTATACTGTGGGTAGATTCATGGAAATACTGATGAATCTTTCCTCAACCCATATTTGCCTCTTTTTGCTCTGGCGAAAAGAGGGCTTTTTTTATGTGGGGAGAGTAGATGTTGAGTAAATTTAATAGAACAATGTTTTTGCAACATGAATTATTTTCATCCCGCAGAGCGAAGAAGGGGAGATTGCAGCTGACGATCGTTTTTGGGGTGC
>JAPSKP010000027.1 GCA_031181585.1 Lysinibacillus sp. | reverse complement strand
GAGTTATTTTTCACAAATTAGCGACTCACTTATAATACCAAGCTTCTAATCATCCGTCAAGAGTTTTACTAAAATAATTTAATAAAATAAAAAACCCTATATTCCATAACAATATAGGGTCACTACATTTATCTATGCTTTAGGAAGAATGCGAGAAATATACAGTTGTCGAATTGTAGCTAAATCAATGATTTCCCCTGTACTATATAATTTCACTAACGGTCTTGTAGGGGCATATCGATTGATGAACATCACTTCTGCATGCTCCATGTTTGATAATTCTACTTTAGTACCTATTGGCAAGTCTGCAACAATATCAATTAATGCCTGTACTACTTTGATATCAAACTTTCCAAACTCTTCTTCCTTGATCATCTCTATTACACGGAACGGTGATTGTTTGGCTCTGTATAAACGCTCACTTGTCATCGCATGGAAGACATCAGCAACTGCAATTACTTGCGAATAAAATAGAACATCAGCATCCCGATTCCCTTCTGGATACCCACTGCCATCCAATCTTTCGTGATGAGAGTAAATTGCTTTCTTCATATCAGATTTCAACGCAGTTAAATCTTTTACCATTTGATAGCTATAAACAGGGTGCTTACGTATTTCTAAAAACTCCTGCTCTGAAAGGGCTGTTTTTTTATCCTTTACCCTGGCTGGAATTTTAGCCATTCCGCAGTCTGCCAGTATCCCTGCCAGTGCCATTTGAATAGCTGTACCTTTATCATAACCAATTTTTTGCACAATACTGCTTGAAATCAACCCTGTGGCTATACAGTGGTGATATAAATAATCTTTAGGATTTGAATAGCTATTTAAATCAAATATATGAGAACGTTCTCCTAATACTATCTCTATTAACGGGATCATTGTATTACGGACTTTTGTGATATCGACCCTTGCTCCTGCCTGCCAATTTTGAAATTCTTTCTTTAAATATGCTACTCCTTCTTCATAGTAACGAAGGAAAGGGGTAATAGTTGGAACCGGCACGTCGATGATTACCTCTTTACCATTTATCTCTGTAGGTGCGGGTACCTCTTCATCTTTAAATATTAAAACTCTTGAAATATTGAACGCTTTTAACACATGCAGGTGTTCATAATTAATTTTCGTATTTTTCTGTATAATGGAATATTTTGTATTAGCAAAAATGTCTTCAGCTACAACTTTTCCTGGCATCAACTCTGATATGTACATATATGTAGCATCCATTGCTAAAGACCACCTTTTAATTAGTAATTTTCTTTCATTGTAACGGAGCATGTAAACAAATGGAAGGATTAAATTGAGTTTTATAATAGTTCCTTTGTTGCCTTTGCGACTTTTAATAAATTCTTACTAATAGAATATCTTTTCTTTCCGTCTAAATAAAAAGGAACAATCGACCTGCAGAAGGTCGGTTGTTCCTCATTTATTACTCGACTGATGCTTCGGCTTCCTCTATATCCTCTACATCTGCATCGTCTTCTTTATTTACTTTTGCAACTGTCGCTACTAATTCCTCATCAGACAAGCGAATTAAGCGAACTCCCTGCGTGCTGCGGCCAATGACCGAAATATCATTGATATCCATCCGAATCAACATGCCATTAATTGTGATCAGCATGATATCCTCAGAACCATCAACTGTTTTCACGGCACACATTGGCCCATTCTTCTCAGTTACTTGTATTGTTTTAATACCTACACCGCCGCGACTCTGCAGACGATATTCAGATTCAGGCGTACGCTTTCCGTAACCTTTTTCTGTTACGACTAGAATCTCCTGACCTTCTTCTAAAATCTCCATCCCCACTACATAATCGTCTTTACGAAGCTTAATACCTCGCACACCCGATGCTGTACGGCCCATAGAGCGAATATCTTCTTCGTTAAAGCGGACGAGCATACCATTATGTGTACCAATAATTACTTGCTTTTTGCCATCCGTTAAACGAACAGAAATTAAATCATCATCCTCACGCAGGCTAATTGCTATCAATCCATTTGTACGGATATTAGCAAATTGAGAAACCGGCGTACGTTTTGTGATGCCTGTTTTTGTTGTAAAAATGAAGAATGCATCCTCATCATATGATTCTATACGAATCATAGCTGTAACATGTTCGCCCTTTGCAATATTCAGCAAGTTAACAATCGGCAAACCTTTTGCTGTACGGCCATATTCGGGGATTTCATAACCCTTTGCCTTAAATACGCGCCCTTTAGACGTAAAGAATAAAATCGTATCATGCGTAGAAGTAGACAAGAGATGCTCGACAAAATCATCTTCGTTTGTTCCCATTCCTTGCACACCGCGTCCTCCACGTTTTTGACTACGGTACGTATTTGCGGCCAATCGTTTAATATACCCATTGTGTGTTAACGTAACTACTGAATTTTCACGTGGGATTAAATCTTCGTCTTCAATCGATTCCAAACCACCAGCAGTAATTTCTGTACGGCGTACATCATTGTAGCGCTCTTTAATCTCGTTTAACTCATTGCGGATAATTTCAAGAACTTTCGCCTCATCAGCCAAAATTGCCTTTAATTCTGCAATCAGAATTTGCAGCTCCTGATACTCTGCTTCAATTTTCTCACGTTCTAAACCACTTAAACGAACAAGACGCATATCTAAAATTGCCTGTGCTTGCCGCTCCGTTAAATTGAAACGTTCCATCAGTACAGGTTTCGCCTCATCCCCGCTGCGAGAGCTGCGGATGATCGTAATAATTTCATCGATATGATCTAACGCTATGCGTAAGCCTTCTAAAATATGCGCTCGGTCTTCTGCTTTACGCAACTCAAAAGCTGTACGACGCTTAATGACTACCTTTTGATGCTCTAAATAATAATAGAGCATCTCTTTCAAACTTAATACACGTGGCTGACCGTCTACTAATGCCAGCATATTAACACCAAATGTAGACTGCATTGGTGTTTGTTTATAAAGATTGTTTAAGATGACATTCGCATTCGCATCACGGCGTACCTCGATTACGATGCGCATCCCATTACGATCTGATTCATCACGAAGATGAGTAATACCGTCAATCTTCTTATCACGCACAAGCTCTGCAATTTTTTCAATCAGCTTCGCTTTGTTTACTTGATAAGGTAATTCATATACTAAAATTGTTTCCTTGCCATTTGATTTTTGCTCGATTTCTACCTTCGCTCGAATAGTAATCGAACCACGGCCTGTTTCGTAGGCACGACGAATACCGGAACGGCCTAAAATTTGACCTCCTGTAGGGAAATCTGGCCCAGGAATAATTTCCATTAGCTCTTCTGTTGTAATTGCTGCGTTCTCTGATACAGCTAATACCCCGTCAATAACCTCACCTAATTGATGTGGCGGAATGTTTGTTGCCATCCCTACTGCGATACCAGCTGCACCATTTACAAGCAAGTTTGGAATACGTGCCGGTAATACAAGGGGTTCGCGCTCACTACCATCATAGTTTGGGCCATAGTCAATCGTATCTTTATTAATGTCACGCAGCATTTCCATCGCAATTTTGGACATACGAGATTCTGTATAACGCATCGCCGCCGCTCCATCACCATCGACAGAACCAAAGTTTCCGTGTCCATCCACCAGCATATAGCGGTAGCTGAAATCCTGCGCCATACGTACCATCGCTTCATAAATAGAAGAGTCACCGTGCGGGTGGAATTTACCCATTACGTCCCCGACGATACGAGCACTCTTTTTATATGGCTTATCTGCAGTGTTTCCTAACTCTTGCATGCCGTATAAAATACGTCGATGTACAGGTTTAAGGCCGTCACGTACGTCTGGTAAGGCACGTGAAACAATAACACTCATAGCATAGCTTAAGAATGATGTTTTAATTTCAGTTGTAATATTTCTAGACTCAATGTTTCCATGTTGAATGTCAGACACAATAAGGACCTCCTTCCATTTGCACTAACTAAATATCTAAATCTTGTACATACACTGCATTTTCTTCAATAAAATCACGACGTGGGCCTACTTCATCCCCCATTAGATGGTCGAAAATCTTATCTGCTTCAATCGCATCGTCAAGATTTACACGAATCAATGTGCGGTGTTCTGGATCCATCGTTGTATCCCAAAGCTGTTCTGCATTCATTTCCCCTAGACCTTTATAGCGCTGTACGTTCGGTTTCGGAACGCTTGGTAGACGATCCAGGATTTCTGCCAGCTCTTCGTTTGAATAGCAGTATTCTACATGTTTACCTTGTTTCACCTGATAAAGAGGCGGTTTCGCTGCATATACATAGCCAGCCTCGATTAATGGGCGCATGAAGCGGAAGAAGAACGTAAGCAATAGTACACGAATATGTGCACCATCAACGTCCGCATCCGTCATAATAACAATTTTATGGTAACGGGCTTTATTTAAATCAAACTCTTCACCAATACCCGTACCAAATGCCGTAATCATGGCACGGATCTCCGCATTGGAAAGAATACGGTCAAGACGGGCTTTTTCAACGTTCAGAATTTTACCACGCAGAGGCAAAATTGCCTGGAAGTGGCGATCTCGTCCTGATTTAGCAGACCCGCCGGCAGAGTCACCCTCTACAATATAGATCTCACATTCTTCAGGATTTGTGGATGAACAGTCAGCAAGCTTACCCGGAAGACTTGACACTTCTAGTGCCGATTTACGACGTGTAAACTCACGTGCTTTCTTCGCTGCTACCCGTGCACGGGCTGCCATTGTTCCTTTTTCAATAATTTGACGAGCAATTGAAGGGTTTTCAAGTAAAAAGCGTTCAAATCCTTCAGCAAATAGCTGATTTGTAATTTGGCTGACTTCTGAGTTTCCAAGCTTCGTTTTCGTTTGACCTTCAAATTGAGGATCTGGATGTTTTACTGACACAATGGCTGTTAACCCTTCACGGACATCTTCCCCCGTCAAGTTTGCATCATTTTCCTTAATGAGGCTTCCTTTACGCGCATAATCATTAATAACACGTGTTAAAGCTGTTTTAAATCCAGATTCGTGCGTACCGCCTTCATACGTATTGATATTATTAGCGAAGGACATAATCGTCGAATTGAAGCCTGCATTATATTGCATAGCGATTTCAATTGAAATGCCATCCTTTTCGCCAAAGACATCAATTGGTTCATGAATTGGTTCTTTATTAGCATTTAAGTGTTCTACATAAGAACGAATACCACCCTCGTAGTGGAATACATTCTCGCGTACTTCTTCTCCACGTTCATCACGAATAATAATACGGATGCCACGATTTAAATAAGCGAGTTCACGGCAACGAGTCGCTAAAATATCGAATTCATACTCCGTTGTTTCGCGGAAAATTTCGCTATCTGCCTTGAAGCGGGTTGTTGTACCTGTCTCTTCTGCATCACCAATAATTTTCAATGGCTGAACTGTTTGGCCGCGTTCAAATTTAATTGAGTGAATATGTCCATCCCGCTTTACATATACTTCTGTAGCAATTGACAACGCGTTTACAACTGAGGCACCTACACCATGTAGACCGCCGGATACTTTGTACCCGCCTCCGCCGAACTTACCGCCAGCATGAAGTACTGTCATAATAACTTCAACAGCTGGAAGCCCCATCTTCTCCTGAATACTTACTGGGATACCACGTCCGTTATCTTCTACACGAATCCAATTGTCTGGCTCGATCGCTACTGTGATATCTGTACAAAATCCAGCTAGCGCTTCATCGATACTATTATCAACGATTTCCCATACAAGATGGTGCAACCCTTTTGAACTGGTAGAACCGATATACATCCCCGGACGTTTTCGTACCGCCTCTAAGCCTTCTAGAACTTGTATTTGATCAGCATCATAATTTTGCTGTACTTTGTTTTCCTCTAAAGCCACCTTGTTCACCTACTCTTTCGTAACCTCAGTCTACATCTATTCAATAGGCATTTTGCCCAAAAAAAATATTATTCAATATCCCCTTGTTTCACGTGGAACATTTTTGCACTTTGAATCGTTTCGTGATGGATACCATCTACGCTTGTCGTTGTGACGAACGTCTGTACTTCACCTTGTATCGTATTTAGCAAGTGAGACTGACGATAGTCATCTAATTCGGACAATACATCATCCAGCAGCAAAATGGGCGCTTCTTTTGTCTCCTGCTTAATTAATTCAATTTCTGCAAGCTTGAGCGACAAAGCTGTTGTACGCTGTTGTCCCTGTGAACCAAATACTTGTACATCATAATCATTGACAAAGAACTGCAAATCATCTCGATGTGGTCCTACTAGAGTCACTCCACGGTCTATTTCTCTTTGTTTGGCTTCCGCTATTTTTTTTTCCAGATGTGCTGCCATTTCTCCAGCTGTCCAGCTTGATTCCATTCCACTGACAGTCCGATACTTAATGACAAGCTTCTCTTTCCCTTGAGAAATGCCCGCATGAATAGGTTCAGCCCATGCCTGTAATAACTCCATAAATTCATAGCGCTTCCGTATGATTTTTATAGCTGCCTGCACATATTGCTCCGTATAGACTTCCAGCATGACATCGTTTGTTAAGGCGGATCGGCCCTGATTTGCCTTCAAGTAATGATTACGCTGTTTCAAAATTTTTTGGAAGGTTAATAAGTCATGTAAATAAACCGGTGATATTTGCCCGATCTCCATATCAATAAAGCGACGTCTGATTTGAGGACTCCCTTTTACAACATTTAAATCTTCTGGAGCAAACATGACCACATTCATTTGTCCGACATACTCGCTGAGGCGAGACTGCTCTAAATGGTTTATTTTTCCTTTTTTACCTTTTCTGGATAATGTCAATTCGATTGGCACAGGACCATAACGTTTCTGTACAACACCTTCTATTTTACCATAGTCTTGTTCCCAACGTATCAATTCTTTATCGTTCGACGTACGATGAGATTTTGCCATAGCCAATACATAGATAGACTCCATGACATTTGTTTTTCCTTGCGCGTTTTCTCCAATGAAGACATTAATCTTCGGAGAGAATTCTAAAGCAAGTGATTCATAATTTCGGTAATTCGTTAGCTGCAAGCGCTCGATGTTCATTATTCGGCCCCGTTCTCGCCTACAATTCGAAAACGGCCGATCCCTGGGATATTCACCACATCTCCGTCGCGCAGTTTACGTCCACGGCGGTCGTCTATCTCTCCGTTCACATAGACGTCATGTTCAGATAAAAACCATTTGGCCATACCTCCAGAACTGATTGCATCTGTCATTTTCAGCAATTGGCCTAGCGTTACAAACTCTGTATCAATTACGATGTCCTTCAAAATATTTCATCCTCCGATTAACAAATTTCATCCTTCTATCATACCAAAAAACTATACAAGAAGTAAAAAAAGAGCCGCTTCAAATTATATTTGAAACAACTCTCTTCCTTTGCTTGGATAGCCAGTGCTTTTTAATATGTGCGGACTGGAAGAATCAATTGTAAGATAGCATCGTCATGAACGGAACGTAAAATAAATGGACGCATTGCTCCTGTAAACTGGATGATGACATCTTGTCCATCAATTGCTTTTAAGGCCTCCATCATATATTTTGCACTGAATGAAATTTTCAGTGTGTCCCCTTCTAATGATTCTACCTGGATTTGCTCCTGAACTTTCCCAATCTCCGGTGAATTAGATGAGATCTCAATCGTATTTCCTTCTAGTGTTTCGAAGCGAACTACGTTGTTACGGTCTTCACGTGCTAATAAAGATGCACGGTCAATGGCTTGCAATAATGACTTGCCGTCCAAGATAACATTAGTTTGATAGTTTTCTGGAATCAAACGAGATGTATCTGGATAATTTCCTTCCAGCAGGCGAGAGAAGAATAACATATTATTTGCTTTAAACAGTACTTGTTGGTTTGTCATAACTATTTGTACAGGGTTTGTAGAATCTTCTAAAATCTTATTCAGCTCGTTCAAACTCTTACCCGGGATGACTACATTGGATACCCCTGAAGGTAACTGTTCTAGTTTTGTTTTACGACGTGCTAAACGATGACTGTCTGTTGCGACGCATATTAATTCATCATCCTGAATATTCCAATTTACCCCTGTTAGTACAGGACGGCTTTCTGACGTTGCTACAGCAAATACAGTCTCACGAATAATTGACTTAAGCAGATCCGCTGGAATAGTAAATTGTTGATCTGCAGATACTTCCGGCAATAGAGGATATTCAACAGCATCCTGTCCGATTAGATGGAATTCTGATTTTCCTGAACGAATATATGTGGCAAAGCCGTTTGTTACTTCAATTTCTACGTCATTTGTCGGTAATTTACGCACGATTTCATTAAACATTCGAGCTTGTAAAACAATCGATCCCGTAGTAGTGATTGTCATAATTTGTTCACCATTCTCTTCGGCAGGAATAAATGTTTGGATTGTAATATCTTGGTCACTACCAGTTAAACTTAAGCCTTCATTTGATACATCAATTTTAATTCCTGTCAAAATGGGTACAGTAGTTTTAGAGCTGACTGCCTTCATTACATCATTTAAACCTGCCAAAAGATGATCGCGCATTATTTCAAATTTCATGTTCTTACCTCGCTTATATAATTATTTATTTTTTTAAAAGATTAATAGATATAGTAATAGGGCCTGTGGATTTGTGGATAAGTACCCCTTTATGGCATAAAATCAGTCTATCCACATGTAGATAGACTGTGTATAACTCAGGCAAAAAATACCTCACTTATCCACAACTTATTTACCGAGCATATTGCGGATTTGTTTAATGTCCTGCTGCAATATTTGGTCATTCTTTAACATAGATGCAATTTTTTCATGAGCATGAATCACTGTCGTATGATCACGCCCTCCAAACTCTTCTCCAATTTTAGGTAAAGAAAAATCTGTAAGCTCACGGGATAAATACATTGCTACTTGACGCGGGAAAGCAATTGACTTTGTACGTTTTTTAGCAGAAAAGTCTTCTAACCGGATGCTATAGTGTTCGCCAACAGCATTTTGAATATCTAAAATGGAAATCATGCGCGGCTTTGCGTTTGGCATGATGTCTTTCAATGCAGCTGCCGCCAATTCAGGAGTAACTTCTTCGTTGACAAGAGAAGAATAGGCAACCACCCGAATTAACGCACCTTCTAATTCCCGAATATTTGAATCGATTTGGTTAGCGATATAAAGCATTACTTCATTTGGAATTTCCAGTTCATCCGCTTTTGCTTTTTTACGCAAAATCGCAATACGTGTTTCGAGATCCGGTGGTGCAATATCTGTAATCAGCCCCCACTCGAAGCGTGAACGCAAGCGATCTTCCAATGTAGGAATCTCTTTAGGTGGACGATCACTGGAGATGACAATCTGTTTTGATTCTTCATGCAGCGTATTAAATGTATGGAAAAACTCTTCTTGGGTTGACTCTTTTCCAGCTAAAAATTGAATGTCATCAATTAACAGTACGTCAACATTTCGGTATTTATTACGAAAATCAATCGCTTTATTATCACGGATGGAGTTAATAAATTCATTCGTAAATTTCTCCGAAGACAGATACACGACTTTAGCATTTGGATTATGCTCCAGAACATAATGACCAATTGCATGCATTAAGTGTGTCTTCCCCAATCCAACTCCCCCATAGATGAAGAATGGATTGTACGCTTTTGCCGGTGCTTCGGCTACAGCAAGTGAAGCTGCGTGTGCGAACCGATTGCCAGAACCAATAACAAACGTATCAAATGTATATTTCGGGTTGAGCATTCCTGGTGAAATATCGTGCTGATCTGTTGCTTTGGCTTGAATTTTTGGTGCTGGCAATTCGAAATCGTCCGCATCCTGGTCTTTTTGAACAACAAATTTAATCAGTAAGTCTTCACCTGTAAGCTCAGTCAAAATGCCCGTAATTAAATGGACATAATGGTTCTCCAGCCAATCCCGTGCAAAGGAATTTGGTGCCGCAATGGTTACATTAGTTCCTTTATGAGAAAGGAGCTTTGTTGACTTTAACCAAGTTTCGAAACTCGGTTTTGATATTTTTTGTTCAACTTTTGCCAGGACGTTATTCCATAACTGCTCTAAATGTTCCAAGCTATTTTCGTCCCTTCATACAATATTCTCTATCAAAAACATAGAAGCTATTTATTTTTATCTATTTTTCTGTTACATTCACATAGTCACAGCTTGTGGATAAATTCTATTCCCTGGATGTGAAAAAAACTGTCCACAGATTATTAACAATTGTGGATAAAATATTTCCCAGAAAACTCGTCCACAAGGGAAAACATGATTATCGTATCAAAAAAGATGAGGCATTTCAATACTTTAAAGAACTTATCCACATGATTCATGTTTATTTATTTAAAAATTATCCACAGGCTATGAGTTTGTGAAAAAAGTGTAGATAAGAGATGTGGATAAATATTTTTGGAATAAAAAATATCCACAGCTATTCTGTATAAATAAGAATACGTTTGTGGATAAACATAAATTCCATTGTCTTGGACATTGATAGACTTTTTATATTAAACGTTGACAAAATAATTGCTTTTTATATATAATGGTCGAGTCTGTATGTTAAGAAAAATATAAGGACACTCATTTAGGAGGTGCAATATAGAATGAAACGCACATATCAACCATCGAAACGTAAGCACAGCAAAGTCCACGGTTTCCGCGCACGTATGAGCACGAAAAACGGACGTAAAGTATTGGCTGCACGTCGTCGTAAAGGTCGTAAAGTTTTATCAGCATAAGCCCACTGAGCCTCATCAGTGGTCTTTTTTTTCATTATTTTTCATAATTGGATTGAAAAATGAGATAGATGGAGCTGGTAAACGGTGAATAAACGCCAACGGATCAAAAAGAATGAAGAATTTCAAAAGGTGTTTAAAAAAGGCAAGTCGTTTGCGAATCGCCAGTTTGTCGTTTATTGCTTAAAGAAGGAAGAACAAACGGAGTTTCGCATTGGCTTATCCGTAAGTAAGAAGATAGGGAAAGCGGTCACGCGTAACCAAATTAAGCGCTATATTCGCCAAACATTTCTTGAGTTAAAAGAGGACGTTCGCCAAGATATGGATTATGTTATCATCGCCAGAAATCAGGCGGCCACATTAGATTTTCATGAAACAAAGAAAAGTTTGGAACATGTATTGAGAATTGCCAAATTAGTAAAGAGGAATCGGTCAGAACGGGATTGAGGATTCTCGAAATAATTAGTAGAGTGTAAGCGTCTACGCATGGTAAAATAAGCTCTATAAAGAAAATTGAATAGTTGCTTTAGGGGGAAGAAGGCTTGAAGAAAAGACTTGGGGTCATTCTTACACTTGTATCGGTAGCCTTATTACTGTCTGGGTGTACAGAATTCGATCAACCGATTTCAGCTGAAAGCAAAGGCTTTTGGAATGAATTTATCGTTTGGCCATTAGTATCAGTCATCAAATATTTCTCAGATCTTTTAGGTACTTATGCGTTCGGGATTATTGCGGTAACAATCATTATCCGTTTAGCAATCTTACCATTAACAATTAAGCAAATTAAGAGTTCAAAGAAAATGCAGGAGATGCAGCCGAAGATGAAGGAGCTGCAGGCAAAATACAGCTCTAAAGATGCGGTTACTCAGCAAAAGTATCAGCAAGAGATGATGGCATTGATGCAATCATCGGGTGTCAACCCGCTTGCAGGATGTTTACCGATCTTTATTCAGATGCCGATTTTAATCGGATTCTACCATGCAATCAGCCGTATGAATGCAACATCTGTTTATGAATTAGGGACATTCCTATCGGTACCGCTTGCAGAACCTAGTATTTTATTTGCGGTTATTGCCGGTTTAATTCAGTTCGTTGTGTTATTTACTGGTCCTGCAGTGGATAATCCACAAATGAAGGTCATGATGTATATCATGCCATTAATGATCATCGGTTTCGGTGCATTTTTGCCAGCCGCATTATCTTTATACTGGATTGTCGGAAACATCATTTCAGTATTACAAAACCTTGTGATTTACAAACCTTGGAATAAAAAAACTGATGCTACTATTACAGGAGGAGCAAAATAGTGAACCAACTTACGCAATTAGGCGCGACAGTAAATGAAGCGATCTCATTAGCGTTACAAAAGCTTGGCAAGACCCGTGAACAAGTAGAAGTAGAAGTTTTGCAAGAAGGTAAAAAAGGGTTTTTAGGTTTTGGCGCACGTGATGCGGAAGTACGCATTACAATAAAAGAAGATGTACGGTCAGCTGTTAAAAAAGAAGAAGCAGTGCCATCGGAAGTTACACCTCACTCCAATACACCGTTGGAAGAGGAGCCGAACGAGGCTGCATCTGCTGTATCATCAGCAGATGCAGTAATGAGCAGTGAACTTTCTGACATGCCGGCTGTTAATGAAAACGGGGACGAGCCAGTTCAAAACGTGAATGATGATCGATCTACCATGCAAGAACAGGATTCAATTGAAGAAACAAAGACGTATTTAAACAATATTGCTTTGGAATTGGGAGTTACCGATTTAAAAATCCATACGGAATCTGAAGGAAAATATGTATCATTCAGGCTGGAAAGTGAGAAAGCTGCATTTTTAATCGGAAAACGGGGTCAGACATTGAATGCCTTACAGCAATTAACGCAGCTCGTTCTGAATAAAAGTGCAAAATCTTTCATGCTGGTGAGACTTGATGTAGAAGATTACCGTGAACGCCGCCAAGCGTCATTGGAACAACTGGCAGAACGTATGGCTGATAAAGCTATTCGTACACGCAGAAAAGTGACATTGGAGCCGATGCCGTCGTATGAACGGAAAATTATTCATAACGTACTGGCAAATCGATTAGATATCGAAACATATTCGGAGGGAATTGAGCCGAATCGTTATTTAGTGATTGAATCAATCAAATAATATACAGACATTGACGGGGGCGTCGCAGTTTGCGGCGCCTCTGTTTTTATTTTTTTATTAGAATTATGACCAGCATTTATATAGAAAGCACCAAGTTCTTTTAATGATAGATGTGCAGGCAACCTAAGGCGTGTTATAAGAGGTATCTTGCACTTGTTAAAAGCAAGTCGGTGTTTTAGTACTTTTCATTGTTTAGTATGAGTTTTATTTAGTAGTTGGGAAAGCTATTATTAGTGTTGTATTTCCCTCTATTTTGAATCTTGTTTGCTTTAGATTTTGCTGAAAATATGTTAGGCTAAATTGTTAGTAAATAAGGTAGGACGGTAAAAAAGTTATCCACATGTGGATAATCCTTTGGGCAAGAAGAAAGCCGAATCTGGGATAAAATTACGGGAAATGTAATGGATTTAGGAAAACCAGAATGAAACGGCTCTTATAGGAGGATTTAAAATGGAGTTTGATACAATAGCTGCAATCTCTACACCAATGGGTGAGGGAGCAATTGCCATTGTTCGTTTAAGCGGTGACGAGGCAGTTGAAATTGCAGATAAAATATTTAAATCGCCAACTGGTAAACGGTTAACAGAGGTGGCGACGCACACAATACATTATGGACATCTAATCAACCCGAAGAATCATGAGGTTATAGAGGAAGTAATGCTTTCATTAATGCGGGGACCAAAAACTTTTACACGGGAAGATGTAGTAGAAATTAACTGCCATGGCGGTTTAGTTTCAGTTAATCGGGTATTACAGCTTGTTCTAGCGAGCGGTGCCCGTCTTGCAGAGCCGGGTGAATTTACAAAACGTGCGTTTTTGAATGGACGGATCGATTTGTCGCAGGCAGAAGCGGTTATGGACTTAATTCGTGCCAAAACGGATCGGGCAATGAATGTGGCGCTTGGTCAGATGGATGGGAAGCTGTCACGCTTAATTCAATCGCTTAGACAAGCGCTGCTTGAGACGTTAGCCCAGGTAGAAGTAAATATTGATTATCCGGAATATGATGATGTAGAAGAGATGACGGTACCAGTCTTGCTTGAAAAGTGTGCCTGGGTACGAGATGAAATCAAAAAGCTGCTGCAGACATCATCTCAGGGGAAAATCCTTCGTGAAGGGCTATCTACTGTCATTTTAGGCCGGCCAAATGTAGGAAAGTCATCTTTATTAAATAGTTTAGTTCATGAAAATAAAGCGATTGTAACCGATATAGCAGGTACAACTCGTGATATTATAGAGGAATATGTGAATGTTAGCGGAGTGCCGCTGCGTCTTGTGGATACAGCTGGAATTCGTGAAACAGAGGATATTGTAGAACGAATTGGTGTTGAGCGTTCGCGCGAAGCTTTAAAGGGCGCGGATCTCATTCTTCTTGTCCTAAATTATGGAGAGGAATTGACACCGGAGGATGAACGATTATTTGAAACCATTCAGCATATGGACTTCATCGTTGTGGTAAACAAAACGGATATCCCTCAAAAAATCGATTTAGATCGTGTCCAAGAGCTTGCTGGTAATCACCGCGTTGTCACGACTTCGCTGTTAAAAGAAGAAGGTGTAATGGAGTTAGAAGAAGCTATTGCTGCCTTATTCTTTGAAGGACAGATTGAAGCTGGGGATATGACATATGTATCAAATGCTCGTCATATTGCACTTCTGCATCAGGCAGAGGCAACGATTGAAGATGCTCTGGAAGCCGCTGAAGCAGGTGTTCCAGTTGATATGGTGCAGATTGATGTTACCCGCACATGGGAATTACTCGGTGAAATTATCGGTGATACAGTGCAGGAAAGTTTAATTAACCAGTTATTCTCGCAATTCTGTTTAGGAAAATAAGCAGATATAAATGATTCTGCCCAGCAGATAGAAAAGACAGCAGCTTTAAGAATACCCTCAAGAAAAGAGCGTGGTCTTAGCCTATTTTGGTTAAGAAGTGCCTTTCTAATGATAAATTGAAGTTAGTCTTGTGAAATATAGAATGCTACACACAGAAAGGAAGAACCAAGCATGCCAACACAATATGAGGCAGGCACTTTTGATGTTATCGTGGTCGGCGCCGGCCATGCAGGTGCAGAGGCGGCTTACGCTGCTGCGAAAACAGGTGCGAATACACTAATGCTTACAATCAATCTAGATATGATTGCTTTCATGCCATGTAACCCTTCAGTAGGCGGCCCGGCTAAAGGAATCGTTGTACGCGAGATCGATGCATTAGGCGGCGCAATGGGTAAAGTCATTGATAAAACGCATATCCAAATGCGTATGTTAAACACAGGTAAAGGACCCGCAGTTCGTGCATTACGCGCACAGGCTGATAAAATTCTTTATCAGCATGAAATGAAGCGTCTGCTAGAAGAGGAGCCGAACCTTCAAATTCATCAAGCAATGGTCGATAAGCTTATCGTGGAAGATGGAGAAGTACGCGGCGTCATCACACAGGTAGGCGCCATTTATCGTGCTAAAGCGGTCGTTATTACAACAGGTACATTCTTACGCGGCGAAATCATTATCGGGGATTTGAAATATTCTTCAGGTCCAAATAACCAGCAGCCATCCATCAAGCTCGCGGATAACTTGAAAGAGCTTGGCTTTGATCTTGTCCGCTTTAAAACAGGCACACCACCGCGGGTAAACAGCCGCACAATTGATTATTCAAAAACGGAAATTCAACCTGGTGATGATGTACCCCGTGCATTCAGTTTTGAAACAACAGAATACATTATGGACCAGCTGCCATGCTGGCTAACATATACTAGTGAGAAGACACATGAAATTATTGAGTCCAATCTGCACCTTTCACCCATGTATTCAGGTATGATTAAAGGAACTGGTCCTCGCTACTGCCCGTCCATCGAAGATAAAGTGGTTCGTTTTAATGATAAACCACGTCACCAAATCTTCCTTGAACCGGAAGGACGAAATACACGTGAGGTATATGTGCAGGGCTTCTCAACGAGTTTGCCTGAGCATGTTCAAAAGAAAATGCTGGCGACAATTCCTGGGTTGGAAAATGCAGAAATGATGCGTGCAGGCTATGCTATTGAATATGATGCAGTCGTGCCAACACAGTTATGGCCGACACTGGAGACAAAACGTATTAAAAACCTTTATACTGCAGGTCAAATTAACGGAACATCTGGTTATGAAGAGGCAGCTGCACAAGGCATGATGGCGGGTATGAACGCTGCAGCTAATGTGCTAGGCAAGGAAGAAGTCATTCTATCTCGTTCTGATGCTTATATTGGTGTGTTAATTGATGATCTCGTAACAAAAGGGACAAATGAGCCGTATCGTTTACTGACATCACGTGCTGAATACCGTTTACTGCTTCGTCATGATAATGCTGATCTTCGTTTAACAGATATCGGTTATAAAATTGGTATGATATCGGATGAGCGTTATGCAAAATTCCAAGAGAAACGTCAGCAAATCGAGAATGAAATTGCCCGACTCCGGGATATTATTGTAAAGCCGAATGAAAAAACGCAGGAAACAATTCGTTCAGTCGGCGGTACCGAACTGAAGGATGGTATTCGTGCATCCGATCTCGTAAAGCGTACAGAAATGACGTACGATTTAGTAGCTGGTTTAATTGAGCCGGCAGGCATTGAGTTTTCGGAAGAAGTGAGAGAACAAATTGAAATTCAACTGAAATATGAAGGCTATATCCAAAAAGCATTACAGCAAGTGGATAAGCTGAAAAAAATGGAAGATAAGAAAATACCTGAAAATATCGATTATGATGCTATTTCAGGATTGGCAACAGAAGCCCGCCAGAAACTAAAAGATGTTCGTCCATTATCGATTGCTCAAGCAAGTCGTATTTCAGGAGTAAATCCGGCAGATATTTCTATCCTTCTCGTATATATCGAGCAGGGAAAGATTGCCCGCGTAGCGCATGACTAATCAAGAAGAGGCAACAAATAAGGATTGAGATAAAGCCCTTTTTATAAGTGGATTAGTCTAGTGTTCTTTTCTAATCCGCTAAACAAGGAGCGTTCGAATGTATCGGACGCTCCATTTTATAAAGGAGAGACATATGAACGAAAAACAATTTATTGAAGCGCTTGCCGCAAAAGGCATAGAACTTTCAGATGAACAGATTGCCCAATTTCGAAAATATTTCGAGCTATTGGTTGAGTGGAATGAAAAAATGAATTTAACAGCTATCACAGATTTAGAAGGCGTTTATTTAAAACATTTTTACGATTCTATCAGTCCGTCCCTTTATTTTGATTTCACGAAGGTAAAGTCTGTATGTGATGTGGGAGCTGGAGCTGGTTTTCCATCCATTCCAATTAAAATCTGTTTTCCACATCTGCATGTAACAATCGTTGATTCATTAAATAAACGAATCACATTCCTTAACCATTTAAGCGAAGAACTTGGATTGGATCATATGGAGTTTGTCCACGCACGTGCGGAAGAATTTGGACAAAATGTGAAATACCGTGAGCAATTTGATGTAGTCACGGCTCGAGCAGTGGCAAGATTGTCTGTTTTATCAGAGCTTTGTATTCCCCTTGCTAAACAAGGAGGCTCTTTTGTTGCATTAAAGGCTGCTGCAGGAGCTGAAGAATTGAAGGACGCAAAAAAGGCGATTTCCACATTAGGGGCAGCTTTAAAAGAAGAGTTTAGTTTCCTTCTCCCTGTAGAGGAAAGTGAGCGTTCATTATTTGTTTTCGACAAAATTAAACAAACACCAAAAAAGTATCCTCGCAAACCTGGTGTGCCAAATAAAACGCCGATTCAGTAAAAAAAAGCAGAAATTAGAAATAATTCGTCAGTTTGGAGCATATACATTTATATTTACGACAAAATGCATGAAATTATCGATTATTGGACTATGTACATTTTCCCTAGAATCATAAATAATAATAATATTGAGCAAGTTAGTTTCTTAAAGGTGGTGCCTTTGGATGAAGAGTCCTTTTTCACGTTGGTTCGGAGGCGGAAAGCAGGAATCCGAAGTGGAAAGTGAAGTAGAAGTGGTGAGTACAGCTACAGAAGAAGTAGTGAAAATTCCAATTGAAAAAATAGTTCCGAATCGTTTCCAGCCTCGAACAGTTTTTGATGATGAAAAAATCGAAGAGTTATCAAGAACGATTCATACTCATGGAGTCATTCAGCCAATCGTCTTACGTCCAAGCTCGGAAGCAGAAGGAATGTATGAAATTATTGCAGGTGAACGACGATACCGTGCAATGAAAAAATTAGAATGGAAAGAAGTACCAGCAATTGTCCGCACATTAAATGATAAAGAAACAGCTTCGATTGCGCTGATTGAAAATTTGCAGCGCGAAGAATTAACAGCAATCGAAGAAGCATTGGCATATCAGCAATTGCTAGAACTTCATTCACTAACGCAGGAAGCACTTGCTCAACGTCTTGGGAAAGGGCAGTCAACAGTGGCGAACAAAATCCGTCTGCTGAAACTTCCGCAATTTGTGCAAGATGCTATTTTACAAAGAGAAATCAGTGAGCGACATGCACGTGCGTTAATTTCGGTTAAAGATGAGCAGCTTCAAATGCAGCTGATTGCGGCAGTGAAAGAATATGATTGGAATGTTCGGCAGCTTGAAGATCAAATTCAACAAATCCTACATCCTCAGGAGGAAGAGCCGGAGGAGAAGCCAAAACCAAAAAGAGCGCAAAGAAAAGCAATTAGTAAGGACGTACGAATTGCGCTTAATACAATTAAACAATCGTTATCAATGGTCACAAAGAGCGGAATCGATGTGAAAACCGAAGAGGAAGATAACGATGATTATTATCAAATCACGGTAAAAATACCGAAAAGAAAATAGCATATAGCTCCCGGACAAGCTAGTTCGGGAGTTTTTTAGATTATAAATGGGCCTAGTTTGTGTACAATAACATCCAATAACTTTAAATTTATGAATATTTTGACGACTCGTCGCTTCCTTTTTGCTAAAATAAAAGAGTATTAGTTTAGAAAGTTTCGTGTAAATAGAAAGCGATTAAACGAATAATGTGTTGAAAGCAGGTGCACAAATGGGAAGAACTATTGCCATTGCGAATCAAAAGGGCGGCGTTGGTAAAACAACCACATCTGTAAATTTAAGCGCTTGTCTCGCTTATTTAGGGAAGAAAACGCTCCTGATAGATATTGATCCACAAGGAAATGCTTCAAGTGGTGTAGGAATCAATAAGAAGGAAATTGAAGGTTGTATTTATGATGTATTAATTGAGGACGAGCCGATGGAGTCCTATATTCATGAAACAAAAATTGAGCATTTATGGATTGTTCCGGCCACTATGTCTCTAGCTGGCGCAGAAATCGAGCTCGTGTCAGCCATTTCACGCGAAGTCCGTCTAAAGCGAGCATTAGATGAAGTGAAGGATGATTTTGATTACATTATCATTGATTGCCCGCCTTCATTAGGACTTCTGACGATTAATGCACTGACGGCAGCCGATGGCGTATTAATTCCTGTACAATGCGAGTATTATGCGTTAGAGGGTCTAAGCCAGCTGCTATCGACAGTGCGCCTTGTTCAGAAGCACTTAAATAAGGAGCTCGTTATTGAAGGTGTACTGCTTACTATGCTGGATGCACGAACGAACCTAGGTCTGCAGGTAATTGAAGAAGTAAAGAAGTATTTCCGTGAGAAAGTGTACAAGTCAATCATACCTCGTAATGTTCGGCTGAGTGAGGCACCAAGTCATGGGAAACCGATTATTTTATATGATGTAAGGTCACGGGGATCAGATACGTATACAGAGCTAGCAAGGGAAGTGATTAAAAATGGCTAAAGGATTAGGAAAAGGAATTAGTGCATTTTTTCCTGAAGAATCCATACATAGCGATAATACGGTAGAGTATATCGTTGTAAATAAATTGATCGTTAACCCATATCAGCCACGCAAGATTTTTAAGGAAGAAGCGCTTGAAGAGCTGGCTGAATCGATTAAAGAGCATGGAATTATTCAGCCGCTTGTTGTACGAAAATCAGGCAAGAAATATGAGATTATCGCAGGTGAGCGCCGTTTCCGAGCTGCCAAAATGGCTGGCTTAAAGGAAGTCCCAGCCATCATTAAAGAGATGACTGAACAGCAGATGATGGAAATTGCCATCTTAGAAAACTTGCAGCGCGAGGATTTAACCCCTGTTGAAGAAGCAGAAGCATATAGCAGTTTGATTGAAAAGTTAAATTTTACACAAGAAGAGCTGGCGAAGCGCCTGGGGAAAAGCCGGTCGCATATCGCAAACCATATTCGTCTTTTACAGCTTCCGGAAGAGGTGCGTAGCTTTATAAATGAAGGCAAACTGTCAATGGGACATGGGCGTACGTTACTTGGTCTAAAAAACAAGGAAAGTATAAAAGACATAGCTGACCGAGTCATTACCCAGGGACTTAATGTCCGTCAAGTGGAGGCGCTTGTACAACAATTGAATAGCGATGTTTCACATGGAACAAAAGAAAAGCCAAAGAAGGATGTTTTTGTTCAGGCGACGGAATCTCATTTGCGGGAGTATTTCGGTACAGGTGTTCAAATAAGAAAGAATAAAAACAAAGGGAAAATTGAAATTGAGTTTTATTCAGAGGATGATTTAGAGCGTATTTTAGAAATCTTAAAGGTTCAAATAGATTAGATGGAGAGCTCTCATATAAGAGGGCTCTATTTTATTGGAAGAGGAGCTTACTCATGGTTTTACTCGGATCATTGTTAAATGCTTTATTTATCATCATTGGAGCACTTTTCGGAAGGCTGTTTCAAAATATACCAGAAAAGATGAAGGAAACGGCTTTGTCTATTATTGGCCTTGCCGTAGCTGTACTCGGTATTCAGATGGGCTTTGAAAGCAGTAATTTTGTTATTGTTATCATTAGTCTGGTAGTTGGGGCAGTATTAGGTGAATGGCTAGATTTAGAGCGCTGGTTCAAACGTTTCGGTCAATGGGTTGAGAAGCTAGTAGAAAAAAATCCAAACAAGAACAGCAAAGGGTCTATTGCAGATGGATTTGTGACGGCAACACTTATCTTTGTTATCGGTTCGATGGCCATTATTGGAGCACTTGATAGCGGGCTTCGGAATGATCACGATGTCCTTATCACAAAAGGAATCATAGACGGCTTCACGGCTGTTATTCTTGCTTCTACATTAGGAATAGGTGTATTAATATCTGCGTTTCCTGTATTTATTTACCAGGGTGCCATTGCTCTTTTAGCTGGAGTTATCAGTACATATATTCCGGAAGCCGCACTTGATCTGTTCATCCAAGAAATGACAGCTACAGGTGGGGTTATGATTATGGCTATAGGTCTTAATATTGCTGGGCTAACGAAAATTCGAGTAGCCAATTTGCTGCCGGGCATTGCGATAGTCGGCCTGATTGTTGCCATATTGTTTGTTTTTTAGTAGATGGCGCTGCCAGGCAAGTGTTAGAGAACGAGCGATTGTCATACTCATCGAATGCGTTACATGCAGGCGTGTATTTTGTAGTACCATTGCTTCCATAAAGCCGCCTACGTTTACTACTCCTTTTATAGAAAGATCGCCTATTGGTGGTAATTCTTTTTTTACTGCCTTTCCAGGGTATAGAGCCCCGTCTTTTACAATAATTGAACCAATGGAACCTTCTTCACCAAGACATGCGTCAATTGCTACAATGAAAGGATAGGGCGTGCTTGTTTCAAGCTCAGCCTGTGTTTCTAGTAAATTGAGGGCATGAACCGGTTTTTCGAGTGTGCCAAGCACTTTGAATGGAAAAGCGTAATCCTGAATCAATTGATTGCCGACAAGAGGGCCGAGAGCATCACCTGTAGAGCGGTCAGTACCGATACAACAGAAGATAAGCTGTTCATGATCAAATGGAATATGCTGCAAAAATAGTTCACTTAGTTGCCAAACAGCACTTGTTTTTTCATAATGAATAACATAATGAAATACAGGGGTTGGTTGCATAAAATAACCTCACTTTATTATGGGGTTTTCTGGTATTCCGTATTAAAAACCCGTTTTATTTAGGCAGTATATTCAAATTTGTACATTGTTATACAAGAGGTGGTAAATATGGCAAATGGAACTGCACAAGATCCGGTGGAAGATTTGAAGGTCCTCCAGCGGTTGGCCAAACAGTTCTGGGATTATCTAAAAAGTGAAGAATTATGGAGTTTCATCATTGTAGCCTCCATTAAAATTATTGTTATAACGGTAGTTTCCTACTTAGTAGTACGAATCGGAAATAAATTAATTGAGAAGTTTTTTGCTATACGCATGCGGGCACCGCTTCGTTACTCAGAGCGCCGTCAGCGGACAATCTTAAAGCTTCTGCAAAATGTCCTTTCGTATCTCATCTATTTCTCAGCGATTATAGGGATATTATCAGCGCTGAACATCCAGGTAGCCGGTCTTCTTGCCGGGGCAGGGATTGCATCAGTCGCTATCGCATTTGGAGCGCAAAGCTTAGTGAAAGATATTATTAGCGGATTCTTTATTATTTTTGAGGATCAGTTCGGTGTAGGTGACTATATTAAGCTGAACACGGCAGAAGGAACAGTAGTGGAAATCGGTCTTCGGACAACCAAAATTACGGGTGTTACAGGAGAACAGCACATCATCCCTAATGGATCGATTGGAGCCGTAATTAATTATTCAGTCAATGATACTTCAACCTTTGTAGATTTCGTTGTGCCGACAACGGTCAGCTTGCCCGAAATCGAAAAAAAGGTAGAAACGTATTTACAAGCCCTTTTTGATGAATATGAAGAATTGACAAATGTACCGGTTCTTACAGGAGTGCAAAACTTCAACCCAGAGACAGTAACACTGCGTATTAAAATTGAAACAGCCACAATGCAGCACGCAAAGATGACGGGGATTATACGCCGGGACTTAATGACGCTGCTTGAAGAATATGATGTGCAGGTGGAGGGAGAATAATGGAAGCAAAGAAGTTTGAATTGAATGATGTTGTAGAGATGAAAAAGCAGCATCCGTGCGGGACAAATGCTTGGAAGATTATCCGTATGGGAGCGGATATTAGAATCAAGTGTCAAGGCTGCGGTCATAGTGTGATGATTCCTCGCCGTGAATTTGAAAAAAAGATGAAAAAGGTCATTAATACAGTAAGTGAAGCATAAATAGAGGCCCATTAGACTTTTTAACGCTGAATCAATATAATAGATAAGGTTATAAAAAAAGCCTTCACGTATAGAGATAACATAAGCAAAAAATTAGGAAAACACTTACTGAACATAGAAAGGTTGTGTCCATCAATGGCATTAACAGCTGGAATTGTCGGTTTGCCAAACGTAGGTAAATCTACATTATTCAATGCAATTACAAAGGCGGGGGCACTTGCTGCCAACTACCCATTCGCAACAATCGATCCAAACGTAGGAATTGTAGAGGTTCCAGATGCACGTTTAGATAAATTAACAGAATTGGTTACACCAAAGAAAACAGTTCCAACTGCTTTTGAGTTTACGGATATCGCAGGAATTGTAAAAGGAGCTTCCAAAGGCGAAGGGCTGGGCAATAAATTTCTAGCTCACATTCGTGAAGTAGATGCAATCTGTCAGGTAGTACGCTGCTTTGAAGATGAAAATATCACGCACGTAGCAGGTTCAGTTAACCCGATCGATGATATTGAAGTCATTAATTTAGAATTGATTTTAGCAGATATGGAATCAGTGGAAAAACGTCTGCAGCGTGTATCTAAAATGGCGAAGCAAAAAGATAAAGAGGCATTAATGGAAGAGCCGGTATTGCTGAAAGTAAAAGAAGTACTAGAAGCTGAAAAGCCAGCGCGTGCTGCTGACCTTTCTGATGATGAAATGAAAGTAATCAAAGGTCTTCACCTATTAACGATTAAGCCAATGCTATATGTAGCGAATGTATCAGAAGATGAAGTGGCAGATCCGGCTAATAATAAGTACTTGAAAATGGTACAAGAATATGCGGCTAATGAAGGCTCTCAAGTCATTGTTGTTTGTGCGAAAGTAGAAGAGGAGATCTCTGAACTAGATGACGAAGAAAAAGCAATGTTCCTAGAAGAGCTGGGTATTAAAGAATCAGGGTTAGATCAGTTAATTCGTGCTTCTTACAACCTGCTTGGATTGGCGACTTATTTTACAGCTGGTGTACAAGAAGTTCGTGCATGGACATTCCGTAAAGGGATGAAGGCGCCGCAATGTGCAGGTATCATCCATACAGACTTTGAGCGTGGCTTTATCCGTGCAGAGACGGTATCTTATGACGATTTAGTAGCTGCTGGCTCTATGGCAGCTGCAAAAGAGGCAGGCAAGGTGCGTCTCGAAGGAAAAGAATACGTCGTACAGGACGGCGACGTTATGCTATTTAGATTTAACGTATAATCTTATACAATAAATAAACCGGTTCGCTTTATGCGAGCCGGTCTTTTTTTATCTTTCATATACATATAGTTTTGGCTCTTTGGGATCATCTTCTATTTGAGCATCATTTGGAAATTTACGTAGTTTCTTGTACATCGCAAAGTCACCAACCGCACCTGCTATCAAAAACGCCCCAACAAGGATGACGGTGTAATTGTTGAGCCAAAAACCAATTAGTGCTGGAATAACACCGGTAGCCCAAAAAGGCAGCAGGAGTGCTTTTTTCATGGCAGCATTCGAAAGACGCTCAGTAGTAGTCGCATAGGCAATTCCTTTTTTTAAATCAATACCATAAGATAATGAACGGATTGGCGCCTTGCCAAAAATAATAAAGCCCAGTAGATGAAATGCTTCATGCAAAATAATCAGTAAAATATAATAGACGCTAAATAAAATGATTGATAGGATAATCGAATCGAAAGAAAGTTCCAGTTTTTGCGGCTGAAAGACAAAGTTCAGGCCAATAAGCAATAGACTTACTATTACTGTCCAAATAATATTTTGTTTGATCACTTTCTGTAAATCTAATTGGATGACATATGGCTGCATAGAAGGACCCCCTTTAATAATGAAGATTATAAAGGAAAACACTTGTAAATGGAAAAACGCATGATATAATAGGAATATATGTTCGTATATTGAGTATTTAGTTTCTCTATTAATCCTACTTTAATGTTGAACATCTAATCTATCTATGTTACAATTCATTGATGTGAGTAATACACGTTACTTACTCCTTGCTCCCGCATAGTCGGAGAGCCCAAGTCCATAAGGAGGTGCACAATAGATGAGAAAGTATGAATTAATGTACATCGTACGCCCGAACATTGAAGAAGAAGCGAAAAAAGCTTTAGTAGCTCGTTTCGATGAAATCTTAACTTCAAACGGCGCTGAAATCATCGAGTCTAAAGAGTGGGGCAAACGTCGCCTTGCTTACGAAATCAACGACTTCCGCGAAGGTTTCTACCAAATCGTGAAAGTAAACGCTGGTTCTGAAGCAATCGATGAGTACACTCGTTTAGCTAACATCAGCGAAGACATTATCCGTCACATCGCTGTACGCGAAGAAGAAAAATAATTTTTGAACAACATGCTGAAATGAGGAGGTTGAATACGGATGATTAACCGTGTCGTATTAGTTGGTAGACTTACGAAGGATCCAGAGCTTCGTTATACACCGAGTGGCGTTCCAATGGCACGCTTTACAGTTGCTGTAAACCGTCCATTCTCGAACCAGCAAGGCGAAAAAGAAGCTGACTTCATCGGTTGCATTGCTTGGCGAAAGCAAGCTGAAAACTTGGCGAACTTCATGAAAAAAGGAAGTTTGATCGGAGTAGAAGGTCGTATTCAAACGGGCAGCTTTGAAGGACAAGATGGTAAGCGCGTTTATACAACAGATGTCGTTGCAGACGCTGTGCAGTTCCTAGAACCGCGTGGAGGCGGCAATGCTTCACAAAATATGCCAAACCAGCAGTATGGTGGAGGAAATTATGGGGGCGGCCAGCCGTCTTACAATAATCCACCGCAACCGCAGTTTGGTGGCGCTCCTCAAGATTCGTTTGGTTATCAGCAAAATCAACCACCTCAGAATCAGCAAAATTATACACGTATGGATGAAGACCCATTTGCGAACAGCAAAGGGCCAATCGAAGTATCAGAGGATGATTTACCATTCTAAGCGCTTCGCATCCAACCAACAATAATTAAAGGAGGACAACGCTAATGGCACCACGTCGCGGAGGCCGCAAACGCCGTAAAGTTTGCTACTTCACTTCAAATAACATTACGCACATCGACTACAAAGATGTAGATCTTTTAAAGAAATTCATCTCTGAGCGCGGTAAAATTTTACCACGTCGCGTAACTGGCACAAGTGCAAAGTACCAACGTAAATTAACTTCTGCAATCAAAGTTGCTCGTATCATGGCATTACTTCCATTCGTAGCAGAAGACAAATAAGATAATTGAACCCGGTGAAATCTTTTGATTTCACCGGGTTTTATTTTTATTGAGGAAAGAAAAAGTGCAACAACATGAAGAATGGATTGGAAAGCGGTATTTATCAATAAATCATCAGTCTACACTATATAGCAGAAATGAGTAAGAATTTGAGCAAGCTGCAGGCCTCTCTTTACAGGTTATCGTAGAAGACAAGTATTTTAGTGCATTTGTCTTTAAAAAGCATTCAATATAAAATAGAAAGATAAGAAAATGGAAGCATTTGTTCTACTATGGTTTTTGTTTGTCTACGTAAAAGATGGTACAATAGAGAAAGTGAAAAAATGCTTTGAGTGATAAAAAGGAAGGTTTTTATGCCGAATAATCAAACAAAAGCTATGACGCAGGGTGCGATGATGATCGCTTTATTTTTACTATTGGTGGCCTTAGCGTTTTATGTGCCGTTAATCAATTTACTAGCCTTTGTCTTCGCACCGCTGCCCCTTGCCTGGTATAGTGCTACCTATAACCGGAAATTAGCAATTGGTGTGAGTTTATTAGCCGTTGCTGCAAGTATTTTGGTAGGAAATGTATTAATTGTTCCGCTTGCTCTTATCTTGGCCATTGTCGGTCTGGTTATAGGGGTTTGTTTACGGGAAAAGAAAAGCAAGATTTATTTAATGATGGCAACGGGAACAGCCATCCTCCTTACTTTTGCACTTCAATTTATACTATTAGTACGCTTTTTCGATATGAATTTTATTGAAGAAAGCTTGCAATTTGCCCGTGCTACGTATGAGGAGTCATTGCAATACTCCGCAAAACTTACAGGCGGAGAGGTACAAATAGAAGATCAGCTGAATCAAATGTTCAGTATGATGGAAATGACGATGCCGGCAAGTATAACGATTTTTATATTTGGCCTTGCTTTCATGTGGATACTTGTTCTCCTGCCCCTTTTAAAGAGGTTAAAGGTAGAGGTGCCAAAGTTTCCTCCATTCCGTGACATGCGTCTGCCACGTGCAATATTATGGTATTACCTGATTGTGTTATCGATCAATCTATTTATACAGCCGGAGTATGGTTCAGCGTTTTATGTAGTAATGCTGAATTTATCAATGATCCTTTGGGTATTGCTAACGGTACAAGGGATTTCATTCCTTCATTTTGTCATTGATGCGTTCCATTACCCCCGCTTTTTAAAGGTTCTGGCAACCATCGTTGCGATTCCGATGTATTCCTTCATTGTATTAGTAGGTATTATCGATTTAGGCTTTAATTTGCGAGAGTGGGTTAAAGCGAAGAGTGAAAAATGAGGAGCTGATCAAAATGGGGATTTTTAGGAAACGCTCAATCCGATATCCGCTTTTGTACTTATCGATTTTATCGGTAGTTACAGCTGCCTTACTATTCTATGTAAACATATGGGTTGGCCTTGGATATATAGTCGCTGCAGGTATAATCCTGTATTACGGCTGGAAGGTTGAACAAATTGTATATATAGAGACGGAGAAGCACATTGAATCACTTTCTTTCCGCTTGAAAAAAGTAGGGGAAGAAGCGTTTTTACACATGCCATTTGGGATTATATTGGTTGATGATCAATATAAAATCGAGTGGGCCAATCCCTTTATGCTGAATGCAGCAGAAGCGGAAAGTTTAATTGGAGAAGAAGTCTTCAAATTATCAGATGGGTTAATGGCCATCTCAAAACCGGAAGAATTAAAAGAACTGACTGTGACGATAGGGGAACGGAAATATCGTGTCTATTCGAAGCCGGAAGAGAGGCTTCTATACTTTTTCGATATTACGGAACAAGTAGAAATTGAGACCCAGTATTATGCGGATCGTACTGTCCTAGCCATTTTATTCATCGATAATTATGATGAAATTACCCAGGCCATGGATGATCAGACACGCAGTATGACGAACTCTACCGTTACCTCCATCGTTAATGAATGGGCTGCCGAATACGGTATTTTTGTTAAACGAGTTTCCTCGGATCGCTTCCTGGCGGTCTTGAATGAATCTATTCTGGAGGAATTAGAACAGAAAAAGTTTTCTATCTTAGATAATATTCGAGAAAGAACTATGCAAAAAAACTTATCTCTGACATTGAGTGTTGGGGTAGGGGCTGGATCGCCATCATTGACTGAACTTGGTGAGCTAGCACAATCCAGTCTGGATTTAGTACTTGGACGCGGCGGCGACCAAGTAGCGATTAAACAGCCGGACGGCAAGCTGCGTTTCTATGGAGGTAAAACCAATCCTGTAGAAAAGCGGACGCGAGTACGGGCGCGGGTAATATCCCATGCCTTGCGTGATTTGATTCAGGATAGTGATCAGGTATTTGTTATGGGACATAAAAATCCCGATATGGACTCTATTGGGGCTGCAATCGGTGTACGTAAAATGGCAGAAATGAATAAGGTAGATGGTTATGTCGTATTAAACTTCCAAGAGTTGAATGGAAGTGTAAGACGCTTGATGACTGAGATTGAGGCGAATAATAATGATCTTTATAGCCGCTTTATTTCGCCGGAAGAAGTGCTCTCCCGTATTACCCATAAATCCTTACTTGTTATTGTAGATACACATAAGCCAGCTATGGTTATTGACAGCTCTCTCCTTAACAGGACCGAAAAGGTTGTCATTATTGACCACCATCGCAGAGGAGAAGACTTTATAGAAAATCCTACACTTGTCTATATGGAGCCTTATGCATCATCTACTGCTGAACTTGTAACAGAGCTATTGGAATACCAGCCGAAAAATACAAAAATTACGAGCCTAGAGGCAACATCTTTATTATCGGGCATTATCGTAGATACAAAGAGCTTTACGTTAAGAACCGGAGCTCGTACATTTGAGGCTGCTTCTTACCTTCGTACACATGGAGCTGATACAATTTTAATTCAGCGTCTATTAAAAGAGGATATAGATACGTATATCGAGCGCTCTAAGCTTATTCAGACAGTAGACTTTGTAAAGCCTGGTATTGCGGTAGCACATGGAGATGACAGCCGGATATACGATTCAGTGCTGATTGCCCAGACTGCTGATATTCTACTGACGATGAAAGATGTTTCAGCTTCGTTCGTTATCGCCCATCGCCAAGATGGTCTCATCGGTATTAGTGCCCGCTCACTTGGAGAGGTGAATGTCCAGCTCGTAATGGAGAAGCTTGGAGGCGGTGGCCACTTGACAAATGCAGCTACCCAAATGGAAGCTAATTCAATAGAAGAAGTAAAACAATACTTAACAAATGCTATTAGAGAAGTACTTGAAGGGAGTAATGAGTAATGAAAGTAGTGTTTTTGAAAGATGTTAAAGGTAGAGGGAAAAAAGGAGAAATTAAAGAGGTTGCAGAAGGATATGCCCGCAACTTCCTAATCAAAAATGGCCATGCAGTGGAAGCAACAAATGCGGCATTAAGCCAGCTGCAAGGACAGAAGCGTCTGGAAGAGAAGAATGCTGCAGCAGAATTACAGGCGGCAAAAGATTTAAAAGAGCAAATCGAGAAACTTGAAGTGACAGTAAAAGCAAAATCAGGCGAAGGCGGCCGTCTTTTCGGATCCGTTTCTACTAAGCAAATTGCAGATGAACTTCAAAAGACACATGGTATTAAAATCGACAAACGTAAAATGGATTGCAATGAAGGTATCCGTTCTTTAGGATACACAAATGTACCAGTGAAGCTTCATCATGAAGTGAAAGCAACACTTAAAGTACATGTGATTGCAGAGTAGGGAGTAAACAACAATGAACGAATCCATGATGGACCGCGTTCCACCGCATAACCATGAAGCAGAACAATCGGTTATCGGTGCTATCTTCCTTGAACCTCAAGCTCTGATTACAGCGTCTGAAATTTTAATGCCTGCTGACTTCTATCGTACTGCGCATCAGAAAATTTTCGAGACGATGCTGCGCTTAAGCGATCAAGGGAAAGCGATAGATGTTGTAACAGTGACAGAGGAGCTCTCAGCTAAAAAAGAGCTGGAGGATGTAGGCGGGCTCTCTTATTTATCAGAGCTTGCAAACGCCGTACCAACAGCTGCGAATATATCGCATTATGCCAAAATTGTAGAAGAAAAGTCCATCCTCCGCAGGTTGATTCGTACTGCCACGAAGATTGTAGAGGATGGTTATACACGTGAAGATGAGGTAGAGGCACTTCTTTCAGAAGCTGAAAAGAAGATGATGGAAGTAGCGAACCGCAAAAATGCGGGAGATTTCAAGCACGTAAAGGATGTACTTGTTCAAACTTATGATAATATTGAGCAACTTCAAGCACGTGAAGGAGAAATAACTGGGATTCCTACTGGTTTCCGTGATTTAGATCGTATTACGGCAGGCTTCCAGCGAAATGATTTGATTATCGTGGCTGCCCGGCCTTCAGTAGGGAAAACGGCCTTTGCTTTAAACATTGCTCAAAGTGTAGCAGTAAAGGCTCGGGAAAATGTCGCTATCTTCTCCCTGGAGATGGGGGCAGATCAGCTTGTCATGCGTATGCTTTGTGCCGAAGGAAACATCGATGCTCAGGTGCTAAGGACAGGGGCCCTACAGGAAGAGGATTGGCGGAAGCTGACGATGGCTATGGGAAGTCTATCCAACTCCGGCATTTTCATCGATGATACACCGGGGGTACGAGTTAATGAAATTCGGGCCAAATGCCGTCGTCTGGCACAGGAGCAAGGTCTAGGGATGATCATGATCGACTACCTGCAGCTTATTCAAGGCAGCGGGAAACCAGGCGAGAACCGCCAGCAGGAGGTATCGGAAATTTCCCGCTCGCTAAAAGGCCTGGCTCGTGAGTTGAAAGTACCGGTCATCGCACTTTCCCAGCTCTCCCGTGGTGTAGAGCAGCGTCAGGACAAGCGTCCGATGATGAGTGACCTGCGTGAATCAGGAAGTATCGAGCAGGATGCCGATATTGTAGCGTTCCTTTACCGGGATGATTACTATGATAAGGAATCAGAAAGTAAAAACCAAATTGAAATCATCCTTGCAAAGCAGCGTAATGGTCCTACGGGGACAGTTACGCTTGCATTCAAAAAAGAGTTTAATAAATTCCTAGATGTGGATTGGTCGCAAGTAGCGCCTCCACCAGCATAATAAGGAAAATAGTATGACAAAAACACGAACATTAAAAATCTACTAGATTTTTATGTTCGTGTTTTTTGTTGACGCAGAGGAAATGAGATTGTTACAATAAAAGGGTTCAATCAAGAGCGATTAATTGTCTTCGGAGGTGCAAATATGTCATCAGTTGTTGTTGTAGGTACACAATGGGGAGATGAAGGAAAAGGGAAAATCACTGACTTCCTCTCTAAAAAGGCAGATATTATTGCTCGTTTTGCGGGTGGAGATAACGCCGGTCATACAATTAAATTTGACGGTGAAACATATAAGCTACATTTAATTCCATCGGGTATTTTCTATCAGGATAAAATATCGGTGATGGGGAATGGGTTGGTTATTAACCCGAAATCTTTAGTAACAGAACTACAAGGGCTGCAGGCGCGAGGAGTGGATACATCAAACTTGCGCATTTCCAATCGTGCCCACATTATTCTTCCTTATCATATCCATCAAGATAAAGTTGAAGAGGCTTCACGTGGAGACCAAAAAATCGGTACTACATGTAAAGGGATCGGTCCATGCTATCAGGATAAAGTAGCTCGTATCGGTATCCGCGTAGCTGATTTATTGGATAAAGAAGTATTTGAACAAAAGCTTCGTGCCAATGTTGCATTAAAGAATAAATTATTCGAGAAGTTTTATGAAGTAGAAGGAATTCCATTTGAAGATATTTTTGAAGAGTACTATGGCTATGGACAAGAGATTGCCCAATATGTAACAGATACATCAAAGATTTTAAATGATGTATTAGATGAAGGCGGCCGTGTATTGTTTGAAGGTGCTCAAGGTGTCATGCTGGATATCGATCAGGGTACATACCCGTTCGTTACATCATCTAACCCGGTTGCAGGAGGGGTTGCCATTGGAGCAGGTGTAGGCCCTTCTAAAGTTTCCCGCGTTGTAGGTGTATGTAAGGCTTATACTTCCCGTGTAGGCGACGGGCCATTCCCGACTGAATTGTTTGATGAGAAAGGTCATCATATCCGTGAAGTAGGCCGCGAATATGGAACAACGACAGGCCGCCCCCGTCGTGTTGGATGGTTCGATTCAGTTGTTGTACGTCATTCACGCCGCGTATCGGGTATTACGGATTTAGCATTGAATTCAATCGATGTACTATCAGGACTGGAAACAGTAAAGATTTGTACTGCTTATGAATATAACGGGGAAATCATTACAGAATATCCTGCAAACCTTCACATCATTGAACAGTGTAAACCTGTGTATGAAGAGCTTCCGGGTTGGAGTGAAGATATCACAGGCGTTCGTACAATGGAAGAATTGCCAGAAAACGCACGCCGCTATGTAGAACGTGTTGTAGAATTGACAGGTATTCAGCTAATGACGTTCTCGGTTGGACCGGCACGTGAACAAACAAATGTAGTAAATGCCATTTGGGAATAGAAATAACAGCTTCTTGGGAATGAAAAGCCCAGGGAGCTTTTTTCTGCTTTAGAAAAAGAAAGGGAATATTTCCTTATAGGATAGAATCATAAAAAGTAAAGAAGAGTATATAAAGAGGAAGAGACAGAAATATATAACTCTTTATTAGGTAAAAGGAATTATTTCAGAAATAATACAATTTCATTACAAAACGCTATAATTCTCCAATCTGAAAATACAATATGATAAATTATAGAAGTGTGATTTTTTAGATAAAAAATAACTACTTCATATATTTATTGGATTGTTTTTTGGAAGGAGCTTTATGATGAGTTTGAGAGAGAAAAGGACAGGTGAGCGGCGAAGCTTTTCAAGAAGCTTGAAAGACCATAGTGTCAAAATTACATTTGTCGCTACACTACTCATAGCTGGTACATTTACTCCTGATTCTGCAAGCGCAGATTCAAAGGATTCTTTTAAAGAAATCTATCATCTTTATAACGGAGATGAATATATTGGGGCAGTATCGGATCGAGACACTGTCGATGGAATGATTGAAAAGAAAAAGCAAGATGCTAGTAATCAATACAAGGAATTTAAAGTAGATGCAGGTTCTAACATTACTATTATTCCTGAACAAGTGTTTACAGTCGCTGTGAATGAAACAGAAACAATAGAAAAGCTCGCAAGTTCTCTAGTAGTAGAAGCAGAGGCACATGCTCTTTTAGTGAACGGAAAAGCAGTTGCCTATGTAAAAGATGCAAGCGATTATGAGAAAGCAATCAATCTATTGAAACTTCGATATGTTTCCCAGCAGGACTTGGATGCATTAAATAAAGGTGCTGCTACAGAGTTAGTACCCCTTAATCAAAATAATCAAACACGTGTAACGGAAATTTCTTTGAAGGAAACAGTTGCAGGGGAAGAAGCAAAGGTTGACCCTTCGAAAATCCTTACGCCTGAACAGGCAGTTGAACTGCTGCTGTCTGGAACGCTTGAAAAAGAAACTTACAAAGTACAACAAGGTGATGTACTAGGTTCAATTGCAAGTGCACATAATTTAAGTCTTAAAGAGCTATTAGCGCTGAATCCGGGGCTAACAGAGACATCTCTTTTAAAAATCGGACAGCCGCTGAATGTTACAGTTGAAAAACCGCTTGTAACAGTCAAAGTAGTGCTGGAGAAGTTCAAGGTAGAAACGATTGATTTCAAGAAAATCACTGAAAAAGATGCGACAATGTTAAAGGGCGAATCAAAAGTGAAACAAGAAGGAAAGGCGGGGCAAAAGGATGTCCTGTATACGATTACTTCTGAAAATGGTGTTCGTACAGACAAGCAGGTTACGACTGAAGTAGTGACAGCTGAACCAGTGGATTACATTAACGTCATCGGCACTAAAGTGATTCCTTCGCGTGGTACTGGTACATTTTCATGGCCGACAGTCGGCGGCTATATATCCAGCCATATGGGGGCTCGCTGGGGCACTCAGCACCGAGGCATTGATATTGCTCGTCCATCTAATTATACAATCAAGGCCTCTGATAATGGAGTTGTGACATTTACAGGATGGGATGGAACATACGGCAATAAAATTGTCATCAACCATAATAATGGTTATGAAACAATCTACGCCCATTTATCATCCATCACTGTATCGGTAGGACAAGTTGTCGGCCAAGGCTCGAAAATTGGGGTTATGGGCTCTACAGGTAACTCAACAGGTACACACCTTCATTTTGAAGTCCATAAAAACGGCTCACTCGTAAATCCATTATCTTTATTACGATAAACAAGTAGACAGTCCGCATCCACGGGCTGTCCTTTTTTTTCCTGCCGAGAGTATTTCTTGGGAAATAACTGCAGGTATATACGTGTTTGATGCAAGTAAAGAAAAAGCGTGATAGAGTAAGAATATATTGCAATGCGAAAGGAAGATAGAAATGAGTAAAACGATTTTAGTAGTTGATGATGAAAAACCAATCGCAGATATTTTACAGTTTAATTTAATTAAAGAAGGATATACGGTTATTTGCGCCTACGATGGAGACGAGGCATTATCCCGCGTAGAGGAGCAACAACCGGATTTAATGTTATTAGATATCATGCTGCCAAAAAGAGATGGTATGGAAGTTTGCCGAGAGATCCGTAAAAAATACGACTTCCCCATTATTATGCTGACAGCAAAAGGTTCTGAAATTGATAAGGTTCTAGGACTGGAAATGGGTGCCGATGACTATGTGACAAAGCCATTTAGTACGCGTGAATTGATTGCCCGTGTTAAGGCCAATATGCGTCGCTTAAATGTTGCGTCACAGGCAGATGAGCCGGTGGAGGAATCAAATAATATCACAGTAGGTTCCCTAATCATCCAGCCGGATGCCTACCTTGTTTTAAAACGCGGAGAGGCAATTGAGCTGACACACCGTGAATTTGAACTATTACACTATCTTGCTAAGCATATCGGTCAAGTAATGACGCGTGAACACCTGCTCCAAACAGTATGGGGCTACGATTACTTTGGCGATGTTCGTACTGTGGATGTGACAATCCGCCGTCTACGCGAGAAAATCGAGGATAATCCGAGCCATCCAACATGGATTGTGACGAGACGAGGTGTAGGGTATTATCTGCGAAATCCTGAACAGGAGTAAGGTGCATGCAAAAGGTAAGCTTTTTTAAATCCATTCATGTAAAGCTTGTATTAATCTATGTACTATTAATTATTATGGCCATTCAGATTATCGGCCTTTATTTTTCAAAAGAGCTGGAAGAGAATTTAACTGAAAACTTCAAGGAATCTATTGAACAGCGTATTGACCTTGCCCAATATAGTATACGGGAAGAGATACTTAGGGAACGGGATGAATCAATGCCTACGATAGAAGGAAGCCTAGCTGCCATTTTACGTGAATTCTCTACAACAGACATTAATGAGATTCTTATCATTGATGAACGTGATCGGGTGCTCGCTACATCGGATGCTAATAATCAGATGCTTGTTGGGCAGAAATGGGCCTCAGACATTGTAAAAACAGCAGTATCTACAAAGGGCCGGCAGGAAGCTGTATGGCTCGATGACGATAACCGTGTATGGGTGCTGGCTACACCAATTTTGGATACAGTAGGGCCAAATGGTGAAGTAATCGGGACCATTTATATAGAATCTGATATTGAACGTGTCTTTGAGCAAATGGGCGAAATCAACCAAATCTTTGCGATTGGTACAGCAATGGCCCTTATTATAACGATTGTATTAGGTATTCTTGTAGCCCGGACGATTACGCGGCCAATTTCCGATATGCGTCGTCAAGCGCAAGCAATGTCAAAAGGCAACTTTTCACGTAAGGTGCGTGTATACGGAACAGATGAAATCGGACAGCTGGCGATTGCTTTCAACAATATGACGAACCGTCTGCAGGAGGCTCAATCTACGACAGAAGCAGAACGCCGCAAGCTGGCAAGTGTTCTTACTAATATGACTGATGGTGTTATTGCGACAGACCGGAAAGGGCGGATTATTTTAATCAATGATCCGGCACTGGACCTTCTGCATGTTTCACGCGAGATGACTTTAAATCGGCCAATTGCTTCTGTGCTTGGTGTCGAACAGGAATATAGCTTTGAAGACTTGATTTATATGAAGGACTCAGTCAATTTGAATTTCAGCACGACGGATGCTCCGTATATATTACGGGCAAACTTTTCCGTTATTCAAAAGGAAACAGGTTTTGTTAACGGTCTAATTACCGTCCTGCATGATATTACCGAACAGGAGAAAATTGATATGGAACGCCGTGAGTTCGTGGCGAATGTATCCCATGAGCTTCGTACGCCGCTAACGACAATGCGAAGCTATTTGGAAGCACTGGCAGATGGGGCATGGAAAGATGAAAATATCGCACCGCATTTCCTAAATGTTACACAGACAGAAACAGAGCGTATGATTCGTCTTGTCAATGATCTATTGCAGCTTTCAAAAATGGACAGTCAGGAATATGAACTGAATCGTGACTTTGTGGAATTCAACAAATTCTTTGAACGTATTATTGAACGCTTTGAAATGTCGAAGTCTCAAAATGTTCACTTTATTAAACTATTACCGGAAACAAGCTATTTTGTAGATATTGACACAGATAAGCTGACACAGGTTATCGATAATATTATTTCCAATGCGATTAAATATTCTCCGGATGGGGGGAATATTCGTTTTGGTTTTACCGTGAATAATAACATGTTAAAAGTAATGGTTTCTGATGATGGGATGGGGATTCCAAAAGAAAATGTCGGCCGTATATTCGACCGTTTTTACCGCGTCGATCGCGCCCGCGCGCGTTCTATGGGAGGAACTGGTCTAGGTCTTGCGATTGCACGAGAAATGATTGAAGCACATGGCGGGAAAATATGGGCAGAAAGTGAGGAAGGTGTAGGTACAACAATCTTCTTTACACTTCCATATTCTGAGGATGAAACGGAGGATTGGGAATGAAATACGTAGAACAAGTGAAATCGTTTATCTTACTATTTCTTGTCCTTCTGAGCCTATTGTTTACATTTCTTATTTGGAATTACAAGCCGAATTATTTAACGACCGAAGATACACAAAAAAACCGAGAAGTAGTTAGTGAGGAAAAGAAGCTATTAGCTGAAGTCATTAAGCCTTATCGATTACTTTTTTCTACTGAGGGAGGATTTAAAGGGACAAGTTCAAATGAAGAAGTTGATGCATTCACTCATTATTTGAACAAGCTGGGGGCCAAAAACCTTTCGATAATGGATGCTCCAATATCAGAGAACGAAATAAATGAAATGATCCGAACGAAGAGCCAGATGACGATGTTTTTCCAAACAGAAGTACCAATCCAAACATTATATGAGATTTTTTCGTTGGAGGAAGCAAGAGAGAATGAAGCATCATTTAATCGTCTGATCATAGATTGGAAGACTATTAGAGAAAACGGTCATGCTCAGCTGTATTTCCTAAGCACAAATGACCAATCCGGCTACCGTGCTGATTTGGCCATTCCTAATATTGAAGCTTTTGAACAGCTCTTCGTAGAGAAGCCAAAAAGCCTGCCTGCCTATGTAGAGTTTGAACGTCAGAGGAATCTTTCTCTCTATTTAGTAGAGGAGCCGTTAAAAGTGAGTCAGTACGAGTATTACAAGGATGAAATACCGGTAGATAAATTAAAATCTATCTTGTTTGAGGATCCGGCGATTGCTCAAAAAACATCCGAAGGCGTTCAAGACAAATACTCAGACAGTATGTCACAGTTGATGCTTGATACGAATATGAAGGTCATGAATTATGTATATCCCGCTGCTGAAAGTAGTGCCCCAGTTACGAAATATGAGCTGTTGAAGGATACTTTCGACTTTATCAATGAGCATCATGGTTTTACAGGTGATTACCGACTGACATCCATGAATACAGAGCGGCGTGTAGTAGAATATCAGCTCTACTGGCAAGGATACCCGGTGTTCGGTAGTACGGAGCCATTAACCCGTCTCATTACCACGTGGGGTGACGAAGATATTTATCGTTACCGCCGTCCGTATTACTTATTGGACTCCGAGGTTTTTGAAAGAAGTATCAAGGAACTTGAGGCTGGTAAGGATATAATTGAGCATATTAAAGCTGCCAATGAAGTCAATCTTTCCAAAGTTGATGATATTGTTATTGGCTATTATTTAACAGAGAATGTAGAAAAGAAAGTGTATGAAATGGAGCCTGGATGGTTCATTCTTCGGGATAATAGCTGGACACCTTTGATTATGGAGCTATGGGGAGGTAATGAATATGGATTGGAGTAAGACAAAATCTATATTTATCGGGGTCTTTCTTATTTTGAATATGTTCCTTTATTCTCAATATATTGAAACATATCATGGGGAAAACTTGGAGAAAAAGCCGGGGGAAGAAGATGCTGAGGCACAGCTGCAAAGTGAAAATATCACGTATGATAAGTTGCCCAATTCTGTTGAATCAGCGTTCTTTATCTCCGCACAGGTAAAAACCTATTCTTCTAATGACCTCCCAACTACTAATAATCAGCAATACCAGCTTCTAAACGATAATCAGCTTGTTGTTAATTTTAAGACGCCGATCAAGCTGTCAAGTACTAAAGAGCCAAGCGCTTTTCAAGATTTTGTGGATCAGTATGTATATGAAGGAAAATCTTTTGATCTGTGGGAAATCGATGAGGAAACACGGACGGCAACGTTTTTCCAAAGTGTAAATGATGGAACAGTGTATTACAATGAGAAGGGTGGATTACAGCTTCATTGGAATACAAAGGGAGAAGTATTTATGTACAAGCAGGCAATGCTAGAGAAAATAGAGGAGGTTGGGCGGCCGAGAACAATCGTTCCACCGCTTCAAGTTTTAAAGGGATTGTATAACCAGAAGATCTTAAAAACAAATGATCATATCACCTCTATGAAGCTCGGTTATGCGACGCATGTGCAATTTACTGAGAAACAGGTATTAACTCCAACATGGGAAGTTCATGTAGAAACAGATGAAGGAAATGAAGAAATTCATTTTGTTAATGCCAATACAGGTACAGTAATGGAATTACAGCGAAATACACAAGAGGTTTTAGAAGAATAAAGGAGTTTAGATAATGCGATTTAGTGTTTTAGCAAGCGGGAGTACAGGAAATGCGGTTTATGTTGAAAATGATGAACATGCCTTTCTTGTCGATGTCGGCCTCAGTGGGAAAAAGATGGAGGAGCTGTTTGCAAAAATCGACCGTGATATGAAAAAGCTCACAGGTCTTCTAGTGACGCATGAACATAGTGATCACATTAAGGGACTTGGGGTCGTTGCACGGAAATATAATGTCCCCGTATATGCAAATGCGAAGACATGGGAAGCGATGGACGGGCTTGTGGGGAATATCCCTGCTGATTTACGGTTCCAGTTTGATATGGAAACAACGAAATCATTTGGTTCCCTGTCCATCGAATCATTCGCGGTGTCTCATGATGCAGCGGACCCGATGTTTTATGTCTTCCATGAAAACGACCGAAAGCTTGCTCTTATTACGGATACAGGCTATGTCAGTGATAGAATGAAGGGACATATCCGCGGGGCAGATGCCTTCGTATTTGAAAGCAATCATGATGTCGGTATGCTGCAAATGGGGCGTTATCCATGGAATATTAAACGCCGTATTTTATCAGACGTAGGACATGTCTCCAATGAAGACGCCGCTGTTGCCATGAGTGAGGTAGCGTTTGAAAAACCAACGCAAATCTATCTATCCCATTTAAGTAAAGATAATAATATGAAAGAGCTGGCGCGTTTAAGCGTGTCGCAGACATTGCAGTCATGCGGCATCCTTACAGGTGAATATCTCCATTTGCATGATACAGATGCTCAGGAGCCGACAGCGTTAGTAACTGTTTGATAACATGCCCCGC
>JAPSKP010000116.1 GCA_031181585.1 Lysinibacillus sp. | reverse complement strand
AGATACTTAAATTTTATCAGAAAGTGTCCTTTTTTGATGCTAAAAAGCATAGCCGCTGGCATTTCACTTTCGTAAAATGCCAACGGCTATTTTTAGTTAGAGGTGGGTTTTGTCCCAGCCTCTTTTATTTTGCAGGCAGATTTATTCGTAAGCCGCCTTTCTATTTTCCCTGCTTTTATCTATAGTAGAGATGGATACCTTTTACACATAAAGAAGGGAGAAAACCAATGTGGGCACAGATCTATGATATTGTCATGTTTCTATTATTTTTCATTATGCTATCCTATCGCCTAGTCGAACATAAGGAAAAAATTAAAAATATGTCCTGGCTACAGTTTGTTGGGGCGGTTCTCCTCTATGCAGCGGCCATTGCTATCGCTGTCTTCATTATTTACGGTACAGGTAAACTAATAAAACCGTTCGAGCTTCCTGGATTTATATACTGGACAATTTATATTTTTGTCATTCTCTTTGCATTGGTTCTCAGCAATCTCCTTATTCAGAAAGTGCTTCCTCGGCTGATGAAGGACAATCGTGCAAACTAAAAAAGGCTGAGGATTTATCTCCCCAGCCTTTTCACCCCTTTATTCTTCTTCACAAATCACCTTAATGACATGGCATTCCGGCTTTGCCATGAGACGCAGCGGCAATAGAGTTGTACCGTACCCATTGCTGATTAATGTCGGCACACCCTCCCGCATTGTGTATGAGCCGTGTGGGTGCATACCGAGCTTGCCAAGCCGTATTTGACCACCGTGGAGATGTCCCCCCATCATCAATGCTGGCTTATGAATTGGATATGCTTGATTAAATACTTGCGGATTGTGTGAAATGAATAGCGTCACATCGCCTTCCTTACATTTAGCAAGCGCATCCTTGAAACTGTATTGCTTTTGGGATGTGTCATTAATAGCACTGATCCATGTAACATTCGCACGGTTTGGCAGTTGGACTGCATCATCTTCCACAACGGTCACTCCGTACTTTCTAAATAAGGAGAGGAGATTGCCTTCTCCCACTTCTCTATCATTATTGCCCCATACAAAATAAATCGGGCCAAGAGACTGCAGTCTTTGCAGATTCATTTCTATTTGCGGAATGGATACTCGCTTGTCAGCGAAATCTCCGCCGATAATGACGGCTTCTACCGGTTCAATTTGTTCCAGCATTTTTTTATTAATTTTACGGTTATGCACATCCGCTATGAAAAAGATCGAGAATCGATCCTCTTTTCCGCGGGCATGCACGATATGTCTGCGTATATTGTTTTCATGCGCTTCCCTTACCATGTAAAAGATGAAAAGAAGCGCGGCGAAAAACATTCTGGCAATGGATCTCAATTGGCTTCCTCCTAACCATTAGAAAAAGACGTCTCCGCTAAGGTTCCGTCTTTTTTCATTATTATACTTATTCACCTGTAAAATGGTTATCCTGTTTCACTCTATGGTAAAATCAACGTTTGTCCAACTTGGATTGATTCTGAAGCCATGCCGTTTGCTTGTTTAATCTTTTCTACTGCACTTGGATCATTATAATAATTCATCGCAATACGGTAAAGTGTTTCGTTGGATTTTACAGTATGTGTTCTTTTTGGCTTAGCTGCCTCTTCCTTGGCTTTTTGTTCAGCCGCTTTTTTTGCAGCCTCTTCCTTTGCCTTTTGCTCAGCCGCTTTTTTTGCAGCCTCTTCCTTTGCCTTTTGCTCAGCAGCCTTCTTCGCAGCTTCCTCTTTTGCCTTTTGTTCAGCTGCTTTTGAAGCTTCAGCCGCTGCTGCTGCCTGTGCTGCTGCTAGTTCTTTTTGCTTTTCATCGGAAATATCTACTGTATCAGAAGATGTATCCTTTTCGTCTTTCTCTTCCTCGTCGTCCTCTACTTCAGCCGCTTTAGCTGTCGTGTCGTTTTTCTCGACTTGAACAACCTCATTATTTTGTTCGACTGTTTCTACTGGACTATCAGGCTCGTACAAGAAATTAACATACAATAATACCAATGATGGTATAAAAATGAAGATTACAAGTAAACTAGATATAAGTGGATTTTTGCGTTTTTTACCTTTTTGTTTTGACCGGGATGCTCTAGACTGGAAACCTTCCATTTCGATTTCCTGACGATCTTCCTCTATTTTTTCGCGATAGTCTTCTTTCGCCATATCATTAACCTCCAAACTTCGCCATCTATGTTCATATTATGACGAAATTTGCGGAAAATGTAAACGGGTACGTATGCTCAAATATGCCCAAATAATAATTTTTGCAGCCGCTCGTCCCATGTCATTTGCGCCTGTTTCGTCACTTTTCTGCGTGGCCCAATTATCTTATCAATCTCTAATCCACATTCGGTACAGCATACTTCCTGGGGCTTTATGAGTGTTTGCCCAAAATATTCTACTAGTTTTGCCCGCATACACGTAGAAGTATGGATAATATTTGCCATCTCCCGTACCGCTGTATGCTTATTTTCTTCCATATTTAAGAGACGCCGTTTTACAGCTTCCTGAGGTTCCTGCTGCATCCAGTAATCAAGTACACGGAATGCCGTCTCGGATATTCCATCCCCGTTTAGCATTACATTTGGATTTTGCTGTATTTGCCGGTAGGCGGCATATGCATCTACATGCATTGTCTTTGGCAAGTCCTCGATGGCTACATACCGGGCATAGTGTTCATCACCATCTGCATATAGCAATATGGCCAGTGCATCCTTCCCATCTCGCCCTGCACGCCCAATCTCCTGCATATAGTTGGACACATTCGCAGGCATGGACTCATGAATGACCTGTCGGATATCGTCTTTATGCACGCCCATGCCAAATGCATTCGTCGCTACAATCCACTCCACATCATTCTGGATGAATTGCTGCTGGATGAACTGTCGGTCTTCTGCATCTTTTCCCGCATGATAACTTGCCGCTCGTATGTTATTTTCAATGAGCAGCTGACTAAACTCATCGCAGCGTTTGCGCGATGACATATATACAATACCCGGTCCCTCTGTGTTTTTAACATGCTCTAAAATCCATTCCTGCTTCTCTTCCTTTTTATCAAACACATATTTAGCAAGCTTAATGTTATCCCGGTTTACATGATGGATGAATTCATATGGCTGTTTCATATAAAGATACTTCTTGATGTCCTCCAGCACGGAATCGGTCGCTGTCGCTGTCAAGGCAAGAATCGGTGGTCTTTTTTCTCCAAGAATCTCTCCAATACGTAAGTAGTCCGGCCGGAAGTCAAATCCCCACTGGGAAATACAATGCGCCTCGTCCGCTACGATCAATGACAGCTCCATTGATTGCAGCCGCTGTCTTACCTGAGGCTGTGTCAGCATCTCAGGAGAGGTAAAAATGAAACGATATTCGTGCAGGAAGTGCAGTGCATATGTCTTTTCATTCGGCGATAAAAAAGAGTTAAGTGCCACAACCCGTTTCTCCCCGCGCTGCCGCAGCTGATCAACCTGGTCCTGCATGAGCGATAAAAGCGGCGAAACAATCAGTACCGGTTTATTAAACATGTAACCCGGAAGCTGATAGCACATCGACTTCCCCATTCCTGTCGGCAGAAGCGCAACACAATCGCGCCCTTTCATCAGCTGCTCGATAATTTCCTTTTGCCCTGGACGGAATTCGTTATAGCCAAAGATTTCCTGTAGTTTTTGTTCCAGCATTCCCTACACCTCCCCTTTTGCCAGTGCGAGCCGGATTTGAAAGTACGATAAATGTGGCAGGGCGTCATGCAGTACCTTTAGCTTCTTCGTTGCATACATACTAACCGCCTGCTGTACGGCTTGGTGCTGTTCACGCGAAATGAATGGCGTAATATCAAAAGTCGGTTCATTCATCGCCAGCTCCACCAGATGATCCTCAATCGTACTTACCTTCAGGCGCCGCATTGCACTAATTTGATCAAGCGAATAGCCCTGATTGTACATTTGAGCAGTCTGATAAGCAGAGCCCGTCAGTACATTATCGATTCGTATAGTTTCCATAAGCCTCGATAAGTAAATAAAGCGTTCTTTATTTTGATAGATTATATCAAGCCACTGATGCAGTGCACTAATGAACAGCAGCTGGCAGTCAAGCTCGGAAAGCTCATGCTCAAAGCTTAGCTGCTGCCATGGGACTCCGGTTACGCCAACACCTGTCAAACGCTCGACTATCAGCTCCTTTTGCAATGTCGAAAGCTCGCCCTGTTCCATACTTGTCTTTAGTTCATTAAAAAGCGTCTGCTGGAGCGTACCGGAACGAAAATCACTTTCTAATAAAAACCTGCGGCACCACCCTTGAATTTCCTCATTGCGCTGAATCGGTACAAATGCCCTGATTCCTGCCGACTGGTTCGACAGACTCTGCACAATCAAAGACAGTCGTCCGTAGAATATGTGCTCGTTGCCCTGATAGTGCCACCCGTCAAAAAATGTCGGTGTAAGCTTCTCTGCCTGCTCACCCCCGCTTTCTGTCAGTGTAAAATAACCGTTGTCATCGGTCTTGATCCATCCTTCTGCACGCAGGCTGTTCACCCCGTCCTCAAACGTAGGGCGCGAAAGCTTCCGCAAAATCCCGAAATACGGGTACAGCTTGAAAATCCCTACATCCTGGATCGTCTGACCTGACCGCTTTCCTCTAAGCAGATGATACGCTGCATTGATTGTCCGCTCGTTATTTAATTTATAAAAAATATGTAAAAGAATTTGTCGTAGCATCAAATCAAATCCCTCGTTTTTTGTAGTGTTCTGTTGAAAAGTATACAGGGAAAACGGAGAAATGGGTATCTTGGTGCAGGGAATGGGCCAAATAAAAAACTTAGAGAAACAGGAGCTGCATCTCATGCTTCTAACTCAAACTTATATTTCGCTGGATTGCTTTCAATTTTGCAAGCACTTCTCATCCATTGATTTTTAACTTATAGCTAGCCTTACGAAAAGTATCACGTGATAGTTGCGTTTTACATATTTATTTTGATATTTTTCCTCTAAAAGAAGAAAGAGCACTTAAACAGATTATGCTGTCTAAGCGCCCTTTTCATTATGTTGTATAAACGATATCCCCATCATCTTCATCATGAATTTCGCCGACGATTTCCGATAAAATATCTTCCATTGTAACAAGCCCTATAATAACACCTTTGCCATCTGTTACAACGGCTATATGCCTGCGTGTTTGCTGCATTTTCAAGAAAACCTCTTTAATGGCTGTAGAATATTTAAATCGCAGGATGTCATGAATAAAGGCTGTCCCATCATTCGAACGCCCAGCTGCAATATCCGTTAACATTTCCTTTGTATTGATAACGCCAATCACATCATTCTTCTTTTTCGTAACATCAATGACTGGATATCGTGTATAGCCGAATTCTTCGATGACAGCCACCATTTGCTCAAGTGTTTGCTGCTTTTCTAACATCACCATCTCTGCGCGAGGAATCATAATATTCTCTAATTGACGAGAATCGAAGGCAAAGATGTTCTCTAAATAATCAAGTTCCGTTTGATTGATTTCGCCGCCTTCATAACTTTGCGTCACAATCATCTTCAGCTCTTCTTCTGAGTACACTTCGTCATGCCCTGCCGGCTTTACACCAAACCCCTTTAATAAAAGCTGAGCTGAACCATTTAATATCGCAATAAACGGCTTTGACACTTTTCCGAACCAATAAAGCGGAGGTGCCAGCAGCAGCGTCATTTTATCAGCATACTGGATCGCTAATGTTTTCGGCATTAATTCCCCAAGCACTACGTGTAAGAATGTGACCACTGATAAAGCAATCACATAAGACAATGCTGTTGAAAGTGCTTCACCTAACTGTAAAGTATCAAATACCGGTGCCAGCATTTTTTCAACTGTCGGTTCACCAAGCGCCCCTAGAATAAGTGCTGTAACTGTAATTCCTAATTGACATGCCGATAAGTAATAATCGAGATTCTGTGTTACTTTTTTTGCAATAACCGCTTTTTTATTTCCTTCTGATATCAGCTGGTCAATTCTTGACATACGCACTTTTAAAATCGCAAACTCTGCACCTACAAAAAACGCAGTCAGCAAAATGAATAATGCAATTAACGCTAAATTTAGTATAATCATTCCGTCCAATACATTCCCTTATGAAAAGGGATTCACCTCCATTAAGTACCCGCTATTGTTTAAGAACATTTTGCTTGAAAACTACTTCTTTAATTTGGTATTTGTCCACTTCACCAATCACCCATACATGATTACCCTGTTGAATTTCGATACCTTGTGTTACTTCTGCTTCAATGGCTAACCCTGCCTGAAGAGCCCAGCCGCCAATTGTATCAATCTCTTCACTATCATCAAATTCAATTCCAAAGCGATCTTCTAGATCTTCCAGCAGCACACGGCTATTAATGATATATTCGTTTTCGCCCGTCTTCCGGATTTCATCTACTTCATCCTCATCAAATTCATCCCGGATTTCACCTACAAGCTCCTCCAAAATATCCTCCATCGTTAAAACACCTGCAGTCCCTCCATATTCATCTATCACGACCGCAATATGCACACGTTCCTCCTGCATTTTCAACAATGCATCCTGAATCGGAGTTTGTTCAAATACAAATGGTATTGGACGGACAAAATCCGTCAAATTCGTTTGTCGTTTCGTTACGATGTGGCTCAGCAGCTTATTGGCATTGACAAAGCCGATAATTTTATCCTTATCATTTTCTTCAACAACCGGATAACGGGTATACCTATGTTCATCTAAAATTGAGACAATTTGCTTTGTTTCCATATCCCGATCAATCGTAACGATTTCTGTACGGGGAACCATAACATCCTTTACAACGTGCTCATCAAATGCAAATACATTTTCCATGTATTCCAATTCCTCTTTATCAATTTCCCCGCCATGGAAGCTTTGTGCCATGATTATTTTCAGCTCTTCTTCCGAATAAGCTTGGTCTTCACTAGCTGACTTCACACCAACTGCACGTAATAATAGGCGCGATGTACCGTTTAGTGCTTTAATAAACGGATACATGACTTTACCAAAATAGTAAAGCGACGGAGCTAAGAGTAATGTCATTTTTTCAGAGAACTGAATCGCTAATGTTTTCGGTGCCATTTCCCCGATTACTACGTGTAAATAACTTACGATAGCAAGCGAGATACCATAAGATAATACATTCATCACGGTATCCGGCGTATTTAACCATTCGAATACGGGATACATCAATTGTTTGACATAAGGCTTTGTGAATGCCCCAAGACCAATCGCTGTAATGGTAATACCTAATTGACAAGCGGATAAATAATAATCAAGGTCACTTGCTACTTTCTTGGCAATGACAGCCTTTTTATTACCTTCCACAATCAGCTGGTCGATTCTTGATTTACGGATTTTGACAACAGCAAACTCTGCTGCTACGAAAAATGCTGTCAGCCCTAAAAATACAATTAATAAAATGATATTCAATATACTCGAGTCCAATATGTTCCCTCACGTCGAGGGATTCACCTCCATTATTTTTCTTATAAACTCTGAATTTTCATACTTTCAAAAGGTATATAAAACTTATACGAAAACCAGCACGTTATGGTTTCATAAAAATCATATATTTTTTTCTTTTTAACTATTTACCACAAAAGTCACAATTATTCCCCACTCATTACACATTATTTCAACTAACCGCATTGGCTTTCGTTACGAATTCTCTTACCGATTAAATTAGGACATAAAATTATTGTCACATGCCTTGTAACATAAGACTGCCCATCAATAAGTGCATCGCTTCGTGAACTGCTTCAAGAAGATCAGGCGCAGTAGAAGCATAAAAAATCCTCCCCAAAAACTGTACTGCCATTCTTAATGGAATAGCTCCACCGCTTCTTGTAAGAGAGGATTAATCTTTTTATACGATTTCCACCGCTTCCCCAATATGCTTTAAATGCGTCGGCGGGGCAGCCCGTCTAAATCAAAGTAACGAAAGTTTGGAGGTAGCGCCGCAACCTGGGCTGCTGCCACCAGAGAAATGGAGGACTCTGATATTCGCTAAACATGCAATATCTAATGTAAATAAAAAGAGGCTTCACTCTACATAGTGGGCGGTACGTAAATATTCAAGAATGTTAATACAGTTACATTCCCTATATCTACAATAAAATGGGAGAGAATAATATAACGTAAACTTTTCGTTTTTAAATAGGTAACTGCCCATACGATTCCTGCCACTGATAAGTATAAATACAAATGATAAGACTTACTTGCATAGGAAAATACTCCCCACATTAATGGATGGCTAATAACGAAAAGCAGGGTTGTATATGAAACAGCAAACCATTTAGGAAATTTAGTTAATAAGCCATCTAGTAAAACACCGCGCCAATAGTATTCCTCAAACCAAGGATTAATTAAAGCAAACATTAACCAAAAGATAATTAACCAAATCGAATCAAACAAATGATAACTCATTATAAGGATTGTCAATGGAAACATTCCGACCAGCATTGTGATGGTTACCCAAAAAGGAGCTTTCTTTGATTTTTTAAACCAGTCACCCAGGCTTTTATCCCCTTTAAAAGCCCATATAAAAAGACCAAGTAAGCTCCAATATACTATCGCCAGCGGAATCCACGCCCATCCTCCAATGAAATGATTGAAAAATACAGCGGTCAAAAACCCTAGTAATATAATGAAAAATGGTGAAGTGAATAGCCACCAAAACCTTACATTCTGATTGTTTATTAGCATTTCAAACCCCTTCCAACATATTATTTAAAAATTTTCATAATCAAATCTGCTTCTGGAATCGGACATTGACTCCACTGCAACTTACTAATGGAAAAACCTTGGATGAAGGCATAGTAACTAACCGCTAGCTTTATTGGATCCTCCCGAATGATTTCATTGCACTGTTGACCCTCTATAATTAACGGGACTAAGCAGTTAACCGGTGACTTGTATTCCGGTGAAGACAAAAGTTGCTGCACTTCTTCCGGAACGGCATCGGATGTGCTTGCTTGAATCATTATTAAAAACAATAAGATTTGATCTCCCTCTGTTAAACTTTGAAGAATCTGTTCTGTCATCCATTTCATTTTGTTTAATGGCGTTCCTTCTTGAAGATATGCCTCCTCTATAATCTGAACAGCACTTTCCGCAGCTCGTTGCACTAAAAGCGTAAAAATTTCTTCCTTCGACTTAAAATAATGGTATACAAGCCCATGACTCAACCCGGCTTCTTTTGCTATTTCACTAATTTTTGCTGCAGCCATCCCCCTTCTAGAAAACACCTTTAATGCAGCTATTAATATTTGCTCACGTCTTTGATCGCGTAATTCTAAATTTTGAATTTCAGTCCTCGGCATTGTTAAGCTCCTTTTTAGATTGACTAGTCAGTCAATTTAAAAATAAAG
>JAPSKP010000026.1:22420-40301 GCA_031181585.1 Lysinibacillus sp. | reverse complement strand
GATAGCGTCGATGGTAGTTGGAGGCGCCCTGTGAGAGTAGGACGTCGCTTCGCAACAAGACTCAACCTGTAAGAGGTTGGGTTTTTTTATTGCTTAAAAAAACCCCCAACTATCAAACACCGAAGGTGAGCCCGGCGCATAAGCGAAAAGTTTATCTTATAAAAAGAATCGAAAGCTACGGATTGTATCTCACGAGCAGTGGAAGGACCAAGAAGGACAAGGAAACAAGAGAACGAAAGAAGGAACGTACTTAGTACGTGACTGAAAGAGTGAGCGCAGATGACGCCGTCATTCGCCGGTCATCGTGCTGCGACGATAGCGTCGATGGTAGTTGGAGGCGCCCTGTGAGAGTAGGACGTCGCTTCGCAACAAGACTCAACCTGTAAGAGGTTGGGTTTTTTTATTGCTTAAAAAAACCCCCAACTATCAAACACCGAAGGTAACATCACTAGTAGTTAAATCTCTTTAAGACATTCTTTTTAAAATGGGCTAATTCTAACTCCCTATCAGAGGTTTTAAAAAATTTATAGGCTATATACAATTCCTTTTGCTATTAAAAATAAACGCATGTACGGTCTATATTTTTCAGAAATAATGTTATATCTAAACAGGTGCTAACACTTTTAAATGCTTCTGTTTTTTCTTTTCTTTCACTGATTTTCAATATGCATTATGCTTAAAAATAAAGAATTTATAAAGTTTACAAGAAGCAGCAATTATCGTTGTTATAGTGTATTTAGGAGGACAGCAATATGGCGCATAACATTCTGTTAGTTGAGGATGATCGAGAAATCGCTCGCATAATGAGGGATACTCTCGTCAAGGAAAATTACAAAGTTACCTGGGCCACAACAGGGATAGAAGGATTGGAGGATTTTAGTAAAGGAAGTTTTGACTTGGTTCTGGTGGATTGGATGATGCCTGAAATGGGCGGCTTGGAAATGATAGAACACATCCGTCTTCAAAGTGATGTTCCTATTATTATGATTAGTGCCAAGAGTAAGGATACCGATAAAGTAGAGGGACTGCAGGAAGCTGATGACTACTTAGCGAAGCCATTCTCCTTAGAGGAGTTAAAGGCTAGAGTAGCATCTCATTTGCGACGTTGGCAACGTTATAACAAAATTTATCCGGATAAGGAAGTCGTACAGTTTACCAATGGTTTATGTATCGATTACAAGAACGAGCAAGTTTTTCGTGAGAATACAGAAATAGTTCTCACACAAAAAGAATATGCGCTTCTTAAGCTATTTACTCAGAATCCTCATCAATTATTTACGAAGGAAGCACTGTATACTCATGTGTGGCAACAAACAGGTCTTGAGGATAACCATACTGTGACCGTCCATATTAAAGGGCTGCGTGAAAAGCTGAAGGACCCTGTAAAACACCCTCACTTTATTCAAACAGTATGGGGAAAGGGTTATCGGTTTGTGGGTGACGAACTTTGAAAATCAAAACATGGCTGCTTCTTACTTACCTGCTGGTTATGCTGCTGCCCTTGGTGGGGGCATATGGCCTCTATTTATCCATTAATGCGTATTATCAGGATAGGAATATAGGTGAATTTGTAGAAAAGCGAATAGAGTTAAATGAGATGAAAAAGGTACTGCAGGATTCCTCTCTGTATCAAGTGGATGCATCATTCGAAAAAGTTGAAAGTTTGACGTCTGATCAGGTACAAGTCAAGTTGTATTCAACGAAGGGATATCTTTATTATTCTTCCAATCCTTTTGGGCAAACAGGCAACAGTTTTGAAACGAAAGAAAGGCTGTTGAAAAATCTTTATGAGTTTAAACAAACTTATCAAAGCTTTGTCTATAAAGAACCGGTCTATAACCGTAATGAAATGGCCGGTATCTATGAAGTGACTTTCCTTCGTACAGAATGGATAGAGCAGGTGAATAATCGTTCCTATGTAGCTGGAATGGGCATCTTAGGCTTATTAGTAATTATTTATGGAATCGCCGTATATTTCTTGAATAGAAGATTTAATAAACCAGTGAAAGAGCTGATTTCTCAAATGAAAGCCTATGCCAAAGGAGAAATGGTTGAATCAAACTTGCATCAGAAAAGGGATGAGTTAGGAGAACTTGCTTGGAGCTTTAAAACGATGCAAATAGAGGTCGAGCGCACTAAGGAGCAGTTGGAAGAGGAGCAGAGACAGAAAGAATTCATGATTGCAAGTTTATCACATGATTTGAAAACACCTCTTACCTCTATTCAGGCTTACGCAGAAAGTTTATGCAGTAGTGACATAAGCGGCACAGAGCAGGCGGAATATTTACAAGTCATATCCTCAAAAGCAGATTATATGAAACACATGCTGGAAGATTTAATGATGTACACATTATTGCAGTCTCCTACCTATGAATTAAAGCGGGTAACAGTTGATGGTGCTGAGTTTTTTGATATGCTCCTGGCTGACTATAATCAGGTGTGCAAGGAAAAAGGATTTAGAGCAGAAACTTTCCTGCATGTAGAAGGGAAATATGATGTACATCCAAAACAATTGATGAGAGTTATGGATAATCTTATCTCTAACGCATGGACTTATACGGAACAGGGTGGCTTTATAGGAATAGCAGCTTTTGAGCCTTCTCATATTCCATTATGGTGCAAGGATTTTGTCAAGTCCTCCTTCAAAGAGGCAGAAGGAGTATACCTTGTTGTTCAAAACAGCGGGGAAGGCATCTCACTTGAAGAATGCAATAAACTTTTTGAACCGCTTTATCAAGTGGATCAATCAAGAAGCAAGGCGGGACAGCGCGGAGCAGGGTTAGGTTTGAGCATAGCTAAACAAATTATTGAAAAGCATGAAGGGCACATCACGGTATGTTCAGATATAAAAAAAGGCACAGCAATTATTTGCTGGCTGCCACAAAGGAGAGAAAACAAATGAAAAGATTAATTTATTCGGCTACACTAGCCTTAACATTAGTTTTGACAGGTTGCAGCACAGGCGGGACATTTACTCCACAAGAGGTTGTTGCTCAAACTTTACAGGAAATTGCAGAAGTGAAAAGCTACTACGGAGAATACAAAATGGATCTGGGAGATGAGGGCCTCACTTATATAAAAGAATGGGTTAAAGACGGAAAAAGACGAATTGAGATGACAGGTCCGAATGACGAGCAGTACATCACGATAAATGATGGAAAGCAACTGACGAGCTTGGACGTATCGGCCAATAGTATCCAAATCTTCGAGTATGCAGATGAGAGCGAAGCCGCCCTTACTCAGCAGTCGCCGAAAGAACAAGCGGAAATGCTTTTGAAAATGGTAGAAGATACACATAAAATTACTTTAGGAAAAGAAGAGAAAGTTGCAGGGCGTGAAACGTATCAGCTTATTGCAGAAGCGAAGGAAAAAAATAATCTCATAGGCGACATGGAATTATGGATCGATAAAGAAAACTGGATGGTGCTAAAAACTGTTTCTACTAGCGGAGGACTGACAATGACGACCGAATATACAAAGTTGGAACTCGATCCTAAGCTTGAGGATTCTCTATTTGTACTCGACGTGCCAGAAGGGGCAGTAGTGGAAAGAATGGATGCAGGCAGCTATGGTCCAGAAGAATCATCTATAGAAGAAGCAAAAACAGTTTTAGGATCCTTCCTTGTATTCAAAGAAGAAGGAATTGAATTAAGGTCGGTAGAGGATATGAAAGTCGAAGATCGTCCTGAGTTTGCTTTTAACTATAATATGAATGACGAACCTGCTTTTACTTTGTCGGTACTCAAGCCAGCAGCGAATGTAGCAGACATAGGGCCAGATGTTGGAGCGACAAAAATAAAAGTTCGCGGAGTAGATGGCGAGCAGATGGATATGAATAATTTCCGTTATATTCAATGGACAGAGGGCGGCTATCAATATGGTGTTATTATAGAGGATCCGGAACTATCCTTTGAAGAAATTTATGAGTACATCGAAAGTATGGAAATCGTTCAATAATGAAAAGGCAGTGCTATGAGATCACCTTATAGCACTGCTTTTTTGCATTACCCTTCATTTTATAGATATAATGTGTCGAATCGTTCACAATTTTTAACGGACGCATTTAGTATGAAGAATTGTTCCATGCTATAGTAATAGAAATATTTTAAAAAAGGAGGAACACAATTTTTGGCTAAAAAACAAGTGTGGTATGAAGTAAAAGAAAATGAAACAATCGAGCAATGTCTAGAAAGAATGAAGAAGGATGGCTATATGCCCTTCGGCCGAAAAGAAGAACCTGTCTTTGAGATGGTTGAAGGTGAACCAACATATTTGCGTCAAAAAATCCAATTTAAAGGCGTTCCTATAGAATAAATGCCGGAAAATACCTTAAAACCGAACAATATCATTTTCTGAAAATTTATCGTTCGCATTTTACCATTGATTTTCTCTTGATCCCTTGTTAAAATGTGAACAGGAAAAGAAATTCGATCCCTACATATATGCTGGAGAATATGGCTCCAGTGTTTCTACCCGGTACCGTAAACACCGGACTATGCAGGGAAAGCAACTTTTGGAATGATTGAAGAAAAGGATGTGACCTTAGATGCTTTCATCTGCATACTCCTTCAAATTTAGTCCTCAAGTAAATTGCTTTCTCATGCGTAGAGAGTAGTTTATTTGGGGACTTTTATAGTTGTTCTAGAGAATAAGGAATAGTTGTTGAAAAGGAGAGCGAATTTATGGATCCAAAAATTGGTGTTATTATGGGCAGTTCCAGTGACTGGGAAACAATGAAGCATGCATGTGATATTTTAGATGAACTAGAAGTGGCATATGAAAAAAAAGTTGTCTCCGCACATCGGACACCGGATTTAATGTTTGAGTATGCAGAACAGGCACGTGGCCGCGGTTTGCAAGTTATCATCGCAGGCGCAGGCGGAGCAGCGCATCTGCCTGGAATGGTAGCAGCAAAAACAACATTGCCGGTAATTGGTGTACCTGTACAGTCTCGGGCACTAAATGGGTTGGACTCTCTTCTTTCCATCGTACAGATGCCAGGAGGTGTCCCTGTAGCTACAGTAGCGATCGGTAAGGCTGGTGCAACGAATGCAGGTCTGCTTGCAGCCCAAATATTATCAACAACCGATGTACAGTTAGCAGAAAAGCTTGAGGCGCGCCGTGAAGCGACAAAGCAGCAAGTTTTAGAAAGTACAGGTGACTTGGTGTGACAAAAATGATTTATCCAGGTCAAACAATCGGAATTATTGGCGGCGGACAGCTTGGACGAATGATGGCAGTCGCTGCAAAGGAAGCAGGCTTTAAAATTGCTGTATTAGAACCATCAATGGATTCCCCATGCGGCCAAGTAGCAGATATCCGGATTGTCGCCCCTTATGACGATGAATCGGCTTTAGAAGAGCTGGCAGAAGTAAGTGATGTTATCACATATGAATTTGAAAATATTGACTACGAAGGGCTAAAGCGTTTGACGGAAATTGCTTATGTACCCCAAGGAGCAGAGCTTGTCCGTATTACGCAAAACCGTGTAACGGAGAAAGCTGCCATTGTAGAAGCAGGCTGTCCAGTTGCCCCTTATATCGCAGCGCATACATATGAGGAGCTTATTCAAAAAGTTGATGAGATTGGCTTTCCATGTATTGTGAAGACGGCGCGTGGCGGCTATGACGGAAAAGGACAGCAGCTATTGAAAAAGAAAGAGGATCTTCCAATGGCGAAAGAGCTTTTGGAGCATTCCGTTTGTATCGCTGAGGGCTTTGTTCCATTTACAAAAGAAATTTCTGTAATTGTTCAGCGGAATGGCAATGGCGATACGTGCTGTCTACCGGTAGGCGAGAATATTCATGTGCATCATATCCTTCATGAAACAATCGTGCCGGCTCGTGTTGATAGCAAAACAACAGCGCAGGCAGAGAAAGAAGCAGCTAAAATTGCTGATTACCTCAATTTGGTTGGAACACTAGCTGTTGAAATGTTTGTATTAGAGGACGGGAGTATCGTCATTAACGAGCTCGCTCCAAGACCACACAACTCTGGTCATTATTCGATTGAAGCATGCAATATTTCTCAGTTTACGCAGCATATCCGAGCTGTATGCGGCTGGCCATTACGCAAGCCAAAACTATGGGCATCTACGATTATGGTAAATGTACTGGGACAGCATGTAATGCCGTTGACAAATTCTATTTCTAAATATCCTGATTGGTCTATTCACTTATATGGAAAAGCAGAGGCGAAAGTGAATCGTAAAATGGGTCATGTTACAATTATGACGGAAGATGTGAATGCAACTTTACAACAAATCGAGGATTCTGGCATTTGGTCAGAGCAGAAGGAGAAATAATAGATGATTGAACGTTACACAAGACCCGAAATGGGCGCAATTTGGACGGAGCAAAATAAATACCAGGCATGGCTGGAAGTAGAAATTCTTGCATGTGAAGCCTGGGCGGAAATCGGCGACATTCCAAAAGAGGATGTAAAGAAAATCCGTGATAATGCGTCATTTGATGTTGACCGCATTTATGAAATTGAGCAAGAAACACGTCATGATGTAGTAGCGTTTACACGTGCTGTATCTGAAACACTTGGTGAAGAGCGTAAATGGGTACATTATGGATTGACTTCTACAGATGTAGTAGATACAGCCCTTTCTTACTTAATTAAACAAGCAAATGAGATTTTGCGTAAGGACTTGCATAATTTCATTGATATTATTCGTGAAAAGGCACTAGAGCATAAATACACAGTGATGATGGGACGTACTCATGGTGTACATGCAGAGCCAACAACATTTGGTTTGAAGCTTGCTCTTTGGTATCAGGAGATGCAGCGTAATCTAGAGCGTTTCGAAGCTGCAGCCAAGACAATCGAAACAGGGAAAATGAGCGGCGCAGTCGGCACATATGCCAATATTGATCCAAAAGTTGAGGCATACGTTTGTGAAAAATTAGGTTTAGCCGCAGCACCAATTTCAACGCAAACATTACAGCGTGACCGTCATGCTCAATATATGAGTACGCTAGCATTAATTGCGACATCTATTGAGAAGTTCGCTACAGAAATCCGTGGTCTTCAAAAATCAGAAACACGTGAGGTGGAGGAGGCATTTGGTAAGGGACAAAAAGGTTCTTCTGCCATGCCGCATAAACGTAACCCAATTGGTTCTGAGAACATGACAGGGATGGCCCGCTTGATGCGCGGTTACATGACGACGGCATTTGAAAACGTGGCATTATGGCACGAGCGTGACATCTCTCATTCTTCTGCAGAGCGCGTCATCCTTCCAGATGCAACAATTACACTGAACTATATGCTGAACCGATTCGGTAATATTGTGAAAAATTTAACGGTGTTCCCAGAGAACATGAAACGCAATATGGATCGTACTTTTGGTTTGATTTATTCACAGCGTATCCTTCTTGCTTTGATCGATAAAGGGTTAGTACGTGAAGAAGCATATGATACTGTGCAGCCGTTGACAGCACGTGCATGGGACGAGCAAACACAGTTCCGTCCATTAGTAGAAGCGAATGAAAAAATCGCTTCTTACTTAACAAAGGAAGAACTGGACGATTGCTTTGACTATAACTACCATATCCAAAACGTCGACCTTATTTTCGAACGTTGCGGTTTAAAATAATCTAGGGGGAACATGTCATGAAGAAAGGTCAGCTTTTGTATGAAGGCAAGGCAAAGCGGTTATACGCAACGGAGGATCCAACTATTCTGTTTGTTGAGTATAAAGACAGTGCTACTGCATTCAATGGTGAGAAGAAAGAAGAAATAGCCGGAAAAGGTATTTTGAATAACCGCATCACAACATTGTTGTTTGAAAAATTACAAGCGAAAGGAATTGCTTCGCATTTTGTGAAGCGCCTTTCTGACCATGAACAGCTTGTACGTAAAGTTGACATTATTCCGATTGAACTTGTTGTCAGAAACATTGTAGCTGGTTCACTCGCACAGCGCTTGGGGCTTGAAGAGGGTACACCTCTCAAGCGTCCAATCGTGGAATTCTATTATAAAAATGATGACTTGGGAGATCCGCATATTTCAGCAGAGCATATCGATGTACTAAATCTTGCGACGCCTGAAGAAGTACAGGCATTATATGAGGGCGGCTTAAAGGTCAACGAAGTATTACGCCCTATTTTCAAAGAGATAGGCGTGGAGCTGATTGATTTTAAACTGGAATTCGGCCGCGATCAGGATGGTAATGTCCTGCTTGCAGATGAGATTTCTCCAGACACTTGCCGGCTTTGGGATGCTGAGACAAAACAAAAGCTTGATAAAGATGTGTTCCGCCGCAATCTTGGCAGTTTAACGGAAAGTTACGAAATCATACTTACTAGACTTGGAGGACAATAGAGAATGAAAAAGGTTAAAATTTACGTTACATTACGCGAAAGTATTCTAGATCCACAAGGTTCGGCAGTAAAGGGCTCGTTAGTAAAAATGGGCTACGATGAAGTGGAAGACCTGCGGATTGGTAAGTATTTAGAGCTGACAATCGGTGATACGGAAAAGGACATTGATACGATTGTAAAAGAAATGTGTGAAAAAGTATTAACGAACGTAGTCATCGAAGACTACCGCTATGAAGTCGAGGAGGCTAACTAATCATGAAATTCGCAGTACTTGTTTTCCCTGGGTCAAACTGTGACATCGATATGTACCATGCAATCAAGGATGAACTAGGTGAAGAAGTAGAGTTCGTTTGGCATTCAGAAACAGACCTTAGCAGCTTTGACGGCATTTTGGTACCAGGAGGCTTCTCCTATGGGGACTACTTGCGATGTGGAGCGATGGCCAATCAATCCAACATTATGTCAGAAGTAAAAAAAGCTGCCGAAGCAGGCAAACCGGTATTAGGCGTATGTAATGGGTTTCAAATTTTAACCGAAGCAGGGCTGTTGCCGGGCGCACTCCTCCGTAACAAAAACTTAAAATTCATGTGCCGCCCAGTACAACTCAAGGTGGAAAATAATCAAACGTTCTTCACAAGTCAGTATGAACAAGGGGAAGTCATTACTGTTCCAATCGCTCACGGTGAGGGGAACTATTATTGTGACGAAGAGACGTTACAAAAATTAAAAGAAAACAATCAAATTGTGTTCACATACTCAGGGGAGAATCCAAATGGCTCTCTTGAAGATATCGCCGGCATTATCAATGAACGTGGAAATGTGCTTGGTATGATGCCTCACCCGGAACGTGCAGTCGATGCATTGGTAGGCGGAGCAGATGGGTTAAGATTATTTAAATCAATTGTAAAGCAGTGGAGGGAAAGTCATGTCAACAACTAAGTTTGAGCCAACAGCGGAGCAAATTAAAGAGGAAAAGCTATATGCTCAGATGGGTATGTCAGATGAAGAATTCACAATGGTAGAAGGTATTTTAGGGCGCCTTCCTAACTGGACAGAGACTGGCCTTTTCTCCGTTATGTGGTCTGAACACTGCTCTTATAAAAATTCAAAACCAGTGCTGCGTAAGTTCCCGACAAAAGGGCCCCAAGTACTTCAAGGTCCTGGTGAAGGTGCAGGGATTGTAGATATTGGGGACGAGCAGGCGGTTGTATTCAAAATGGAATCGCATAACCATCCCTCTGCGATCGAACCTTACCAAGGCGCTGCAACAGGTGTAGGCGGTATAATCCGCGACGTCTTCTCCATGGGAGCACGTCCGATTGCTATGCTGAATTCATTGCGTTTTGGCGAGCTGAAGTCAGCACGTGGAAAATACTTATTTGAGGAAGTCGTTGCAGGGATTGCAGGATATGGCAACTGTATCGGTATTCCTACGGTAGGCGGAGAAATCCAATTTGATCCTTGCTATGAAGGAAACCCATTAGTAAACGCTATGTGTGTAGGGCTGATTGATCATAAGGATATCCAGCGCGGTATTGCAGCAGGTGTCGGTAACACAGTCATGTATGTAGGAGCGAAAACAGGACGCGATGGTATTCATGGTGCAACATTCGCATCCGAGGAATTAACGGAAGATTCAGAAGACAAACGCCCGGCTGTGCAAGTAGGAGACCCGTTTATGGAGAAGCTTTTACTTGAAGCATGTTTAGAAGTCGTGAAGTCAGATGCATTAGTCGGTATTCAGGATATGGGTGCAGCAGGGCTTACTTCCTCTTCAGCAGAAATGGCTTCTAAAGCAGGCTCTGGTGTAGAAATGAACCTGGACCTTGTTCCGCAGCGTGAAACAGGAATGACAGCTTACGAGATGATGTTATCTGAGTCACAGGAGCGTATGCTTCTTGTGGTGAAAAAAGGGCGCGAAGATGAAATCAAGGCTATTTTTGAGAAATACGACTTGGATGCTGTAGCAATTGGCCGTGTAACGGATGATAAAATGCTGCGTCTTCTACACAACGGAGAAGTAGTGGCAGAAGTGCCTGCTGACGCGCTTGCTGAAGATGCGCCAGTTTATCATAAACCGTCCGCAGAGCCAGCTTACTATGCTGAGTTCCAGGCGATGGAAAACATAGAGCCACAAGTAGCAGATTACAAAGAGGCCTTAACTGCTCTTCTTTCAGCCCCAACTGTTGCTTCTAAAGAATGGGTGTACGACCAGTATGACTATCAGGTACGTACAAATACAGTAGTAGCACCTGGTTCTGATGCTGCGGTGTTACGTGTACGCGGAACAAATAAAGGATTGGCTATGACAGCCGACTGTAACTCCCGCTACATTTACCTGGATCCGGAAGTTGGCGGTAAAATTGCTGTGGCAGAAGCAGCACGTAATATCGTATGTTCTGGGGGAGAGCCGCTTGCTATTACAGACTGCTTAAATTTCGGTAATCCAGAAAAGCCGGAAATCTTCTGGCAGATCGAAAAGTCAGCTGACGGTATTGCTGCAGCATGTACAGCATTGAACGCGCCAGTCATCGGCGGGAATGTATCACTTTATAATGAACGTTCTGGTGTAGCGGTTTACCCAACACCGACAATTGGAATGGTTGGGTTAGTAAAAGAGTTAGAACATGTAACAACTCAACATGTAAAACAAGCTGGAGATATTGTGTACTTGATTGGTGAAACGAAAACAGAATTCGGTGGTTCGGAGCTTCAGAAATTAATGGCAGGTGAAATTTCGGGTAAAGCCCCAGCAATCGATCTAGAGGTAGAGGCAGCCACGCAGGCCGCTATATTGGCTGCGATTCGTGCAGGCTTAGTGCAGTCAGCACATGACATTTCAGAAGGTGGTACAGCTGTAGCGCTTGCTGAAAAAACATTTGCTTCCGATTCGTTAGGTGTAAACGTTACGTTAACAGGTTCTGCAACTACAGCATTATTCTCTGAATCTCAATCACGTTTTGTTTTAACAGTTAAAGAAGAAAATACGGCAGCATTTGAAGAAATCATAAAGGATGCACAAAAAATCGGTGTCGTAACAGAAGATGCAAAACTAACGATCAACGGTGACAACGGTGTGCTTATAGATGGTACAGTAGAGGAATTCCGTTCGGCTTGGAAAGGAGCAATCCCATGCTTGCTGAAATCAGAGGCTTAAATGAAGAATGTGGCGTTTTTGGGATATGGGGACATAAAGAAGCAGCACAATTAAGTTATTACGGTTTACATGCGCTGCAGCACCGTGGACAAGAAGGGGCTGGTATCGTCACAACAGACGGCCAGCAGCTTCGTGCGGTAAAAGGCGAGGGACTTGTAAATGACGTGTTTAACGAGGAAAAACTGCGTACGGCAACTGGCCATGCAGCAATTGCACATGCCAGGTATGCAACAGCAGGCGGTAATGGTATTGAAAATGTACAGCCGCTGCTTTTCCGTTCATCTACAGGATCATTAGCGATCGCTCATAACGGAAATCTAGTAAATGCTACTCACCTAAAGCAATACTTAGAGCGCTCTGGCAGTATTTTTAATTCGACTTCAGATACAGAGGTTGTCGTTCATTTAATCAAAAAAAGCTCACATTCTCCTTTCCGGGCAAAGGTGAAAAATGCTCTTTCTTTGTTGAAAGGGGCTTTCTCTATTCTGCTATTAACAAATGATTCAATGATTGTAGCTCGTGACCGCAATGGGCTGCGTCCTTTATCTCTTGGGAAACTGGGAGATGCATGGGTTGTGGCATCTGAAACATGTGCATTTGACCTAATCGGCGCTGAATATGTCCGTGAAGTGGAGCCGGGTGAATTACTGATTATTTCAAATGATGGTTTAGAAGTAGACAGCTATGTTGAAAAAGAGCAGCGTACGATGTGTGCAATGGAATATGTATATTTTGCCCGTCCTGATTCTAATATCGATGGTATTAATGTCCATATGGCACGTAAACGTATGGGAAAAGAGCTTGCTCGTGAATGTAAGCATATCGATGCAGATGTAGTAACAGGTGTACCGGATTCCAGTATTTCTGCAGCTATTGGATTTGCAGAGGAGAGCGGTATTCCTTATGAATTAGGATTGATTAAAAATCGCTATGTAGGCCGTACATTTATCCAGCCTACGCAGGAGCTGCGCGAACGCGGAGTGAAAATGAAGCTTTCCCCAGTCGTTCAGGTGGTAAAAGGAAAACGCGTTATTATGGTAGATGATTCGATTGTAAGAGGAACAACATCCCGTCGCATCGTTCGTATGTTGAAGGAAGCGGGAGCAAAAGAGGTACATGTTGTTATTTCGTCACCGCCAATGACAGACCCATGCTTCTATGGTATTGATACATCAACGCACGAAGAGCTGATCGCTTCTAGTCACAATGTAGAGGAAATTCGTCAGGCTATTGGAGCAGATTCACTGACATTCCTATCGGTTGAAGGGCTGGTAAAAGCGACTGACCGTCCATTTGAAGATGAAAATGGGGGACTTTGTATGGCGTGCTTTACAGGAAAATACCCTACTGAGATTTTCCCGGACACAATCTTACCGCATGAAAAAGAACTGTTATGTTAATGGAGGAGAAATAAGATGTCGAAAGCCTATGAACAAGCAGGCGTGAATATTGAAGCAGGATATGAAGCAGTAAAGCGTATGAAATCGCATGTAGAACGTACAAACCGTCTTGGCGTGATGGGCACGTTTGGTGGATTTGGCGGCATGTTTGACCTATCTGCACTAAACCTGAAAGAGCCAGTTCTGATTTCAGGTACAGACGGAGTAGGGACGAAGCTGAAGCTTGCCTTCATGGTGGATAAACACGATACAATCGGGATCGACTGTGTAGCCATGTGTGTCAATGACATCGTAGCGCAAGGTGCAGAACCTCTGTACTTCCTCGATTATGTAGCAGTAGGGAAAGCAGAACCTTCAAAGATTGAACAAATTGTAAAAGGCGTAGCAGACGGTTGTGTACAGTCTGGTGCTGCGCTAATCGGCGGCGAAACAGCCGAAATGCCTGGTCTATATGAAGAAGATGAATATGACCTTGCAGGATTTGCAGTAGGCGCCTGTGAAAAATCAGCTATCATTACGGGAGAAAAAATTGCAGAGGGCGATGTGCTGATCGGACTTGCATCAAGCGGAGTTCATTCAAACGGCTATTCATTAGTACGGAAAATCGTCTTTACGGACAATAATTTTGCAGTAGATACAGTAGTGGATGGTTACGAAGATTTAGGACCGATCGGAGAAGCATTGCTTGTACCGACAAAGCTGTACGCAAAGCCAGTCCTCTCTATGCTGAAGGCCGGCGATGTGCATGGGTGTGCCCATGTAACAGGCGGTGGGTTTTATGAGAACCTGCCTCGTATGATGCCTCAAGGACTAGCAACGGAGATTGAGCTCGGTTCTTGGCCTATGCTGCGTATTTTCGAATTCTTAAAAGAAAAAGGACAGCTAGCTGATAAGGACTTATACAATGTGTTTAATATGGGCATCGGCTTCGTTGTCGCTGTTCCAGAAGCAGATGCAGAGAAAGTCATTACTGCAGCAGAAACGAATGGTGAAAAAGCCTATCGTATTGGCCGTGTTGTAAAAGGCGAGGGCGTACTTTTTAATGGCTCTCATGACGGGAGCTTAGGACAATGACAACGAAAATAGCTGTATTCGCTTCAGGGAGCGGCAGTAACTTTCAGGCAATTCAAGAAGCAGTTATAAGTGGTGACCTGCATGCTCAAGTAGAGCTTGTCGTAACGGATAAGCCCGGAGCATTTGTTGCAACACGTGCAAAGCAGTTTGATATTCCAGTACTCGAGCTTTCACCAAAACAGTTTGATTCAAAGGCGGCTTATGAAGAAGCATTGGTCTCAGAGCTGCGGGCTCTTAATGTGGAATGGATTGTCCTTGCAGGATATATGCGTTTAGTAGGTGATGTACTGCTTTCTGCTTATCCTGATCGTATTGTTAATATCCACCCTTCTCTTTTACCATCCTTCCCAGGCAAGGATGCTATTGGACAGGCAATGGAGCACGGGGTGAAGGTAACGGGTGTCACAGTGCATTTTGTAGATGCGGGAATGGATACAGGGCTGATCATTTCGCAGCAAGCAGTAGATGTTGTAGTTGGTGACCGTGAAGCAACAGAGGAACGCATTCATACAGTTGAACATGACCTTTACCCAAAGACGCTGCAATCATTATTCAACTAAAATTTTCGCGCCAGTCTGGATTTGGAGACAAACGCGTACATAAATTGGAGGACTTTATTGTGACTAAACGTGCACTAATCAGTGTTTCGAACAAAGATGGTATTTTAGAATTTGCAAAGGAGCTTGTAGCATTAGGCTATGAGGTGCTTTCCACTGGAGGAACGAAGAAATTGCTTCAGGACAACAATGTAGCTGTAACAGCTGTTGATGAAGTAACAAAGTTTCCGGAAATCCTAGATGGCCGTGTGAAAACATTGAACCCAATGATTCACGGTGGCTTACTTGGCAAATTCGACGAGCCCAGCCATGTTGCACAAATGCAGGAACATGGTATCGAGCCGATAGAAATCGTCTGTGTGAACCTTTACCCATTCGTAGAAACAATCTCTAAGCCGAATGTGTCGTGGGATGATGCCATTGAAAACATTGATATTGGCGGACCAACTATGCTTCGTTCAGCGGCAAAAAACCATGATTATGTCACAGTGATTGTAGATTCAAATGATTATGCACAGGTACTGGAAGAATTAAAAGCGGATGGGAAAACGACAATCGAAACACGCCGTCGTTTAGCGGCAAAAGTATTCCGCCATACGGCAGCGTACGATTCCTATATCTCTAACCATTTAACAGAAGCAATTGGTGAAGAGTTCCCTGAGAATCTGACATTGACGTATGAATTGAAACAAAGCTTGCGTTACGGTGAAAACCCCCATCAAAAAGCAGCGTTTTATCAAAAACGCCTTGGTTCGGATTTCTCAATCGCCTATGCACAGCAGCTGCATGGGAAGGAGCTTTCTTATAACAATATTCAGGATGCCAATGCGGCGCTTCAAATTGTGAAGGAATTTGATATGCCAGCAGCGGTAGCTGTAAAACATATGAATCCATGTGGTGTTGGTACAGGTTCTTCGATTGAAGAAGCGTTCAATAAAGCGTATGAAGCAGATCCAACATCTATTTTTGGCGGCATCATTGCCCTTAACGAAGAAGTTGATCAGGCGACTGCTGAAAAACTTTCCGGCATCTTCCTGGAAATTATTATTGCTCCTTCATTTACTAATCAGGCACTTGAAATTCTGACACTGAAAAAGAACATTCGTCTTATGACGATAGATTTTTCTCAAGCAAAGCAAGATAAATTTAATGTTGTATCAGTGGAGGGCGGTTTGTTGGTTCAAGAGCCGGATCGTTTCGGCTTTAAGGAAGCAGATATCAAGGTTGTGACAGACCGTGAGCCGACTGAAGCAGAATGGGATGCAATGAAGCTTGGCTGGGCAGTTGTGAAGCATGTAAAATCTAATGCCATCGTTGTAACAGACAGCCAAATGACATTAGGCGTCGGTGCGGGTCAGATGAACCGTGTTGGTGCTGCTAAAATTGCCTTTGAACAAGCAGGGGATAAAGCGAAAGGGGCAGCGCTTGCATCGGACGCATTCTTCCCAATGAGTGATACAGTTGAAGCAGCAGCGGCTGCAGGTATTACAGCCATTATTCAGCCTGGTGGATCAATTAAGGACCAGGATTCCATTGATATGGCGAATAAGCATGGTATCGCAATGGTGTTTACTGGTGTACGTCACTTTAAGCATTAAAGAGAATATTTTTCGCAGGGAAACTGTCAATTCCTGCGGTTAATTCATTAAATTGCTCATCTCCTTTGGCATTTTGATAAAAAAGGGTAGTGTCTTTGTATCTTGCAAGATATAATAGAATAATGTTTCGCCGTTATTCTGGCCGGATAATGGCAGAAGCGTTTGAAAAGAGCTGTTCTCTTCTTTCTGGCCGGAAGAAGAGAGCAGCAGGGCACATGGCCTTGGCCGGACATGTTGCCAATAAAAATGTACAGCCCAGTATGTCTTCACTTTGGTCGGGGGAGATAGAAAGGCGACATCTGTACAATAGCGCATTTAATATGACTATTCTGGTCGGGTACGATTATGGGATGGTTATTGTAGGATGCAAAACGCTCGCTTAATTCTAGATAAGGCGGGCGTTTTTTTTATACAAAAAATTAGAGTTTCAGGAGGGTTTGTTCATGAAAGTTCTTGTAATAGGAAGCGGTGGCCGTGAGCATGCCATCGCAAAGCAGTTCAGCGATGCGCCATCAGTGGAGAAGGTATTCGCAGCACCGGGGAATGACGGTATGAAAAGTGATGCAGAAATTATCGGAATCGATGCGATGAATTTTAAAGAATTAGCGGCATTTGCAAAGGAACAGGCAATTGATCTGACATTTGTTGGACCTGAACAACCGCTTGCAGCAGGGATTGTGGACTATTTCCAAGCAGCAGGGTTGTCAATTTTTGGCCCGACGAAAGCTGCGGCCCAAATTGAAGGTTCAAAATCATATGCAAAGGAAATGATGAAAAAATACAATATCCCGACAGCTGCTTATGACACATTCACGGAAGCGGAGCCTGCTATTGCTTACATTAAGGAGCAGGGAGCACCAATCGTCGTAAAAGCAGACGGACTGGCTGCAGGTAAGGGCGTTATCGTAGCGATGACAGAAGAGGAAGCAATTGAAGCTGTTAATGACATGATTGGCAATCAACGCTTCGGTGACTCTTCATCACGTGTTGTCATTGAAGAGTTTCTAGAAGGGGAAGAATTTTCCTTTATGTCCTTTGTACATAAAGGACAAATCTATCCGATGGTTATCGCTCAAGACCATAAACGTGCTTATGATGGTGATGAAGGTCCAAATACAGGTGGTATGGGTGCTTATTCACCAGTACCGCAAATACCGCAGGAAATGATATCCCGAGCTTATATTGAAGTCGTTGAGCCTACAGTGAAGGCGATGGAGGAGGAAGGTGCATCATTTACGGGCATCCTTTATGCAGGACTAATTTTGACTTCAAAAGGACCAAAAGTTATTGAATTTAACGCTCGTTTTGGTGATCCTGAAACACAGGTGGTACTGCCGCGCATGTCCTCTGACTTTGGTTTATTCATGAAAGCCTTGATGGAAGAGAAGTACTTTGATCTACAGTGGCATAATGAAGCAATGCTAGGTGTAGTTATAGCTGCTGAGGGCTATCCGGGTGATGTAGAAAAGGGGAACCCTCTGCCCGAGCTGGCGGATATCGAACTGCCTATATACCACGCAGGAACAAAGCAAATGAATAGCCGATTTGTAGGGAATGGTGGCCGTGTACTGCTTGTCGCAGCCAAAGCTGATTCCTTAAAGGAAGCACAGGAAAAAGTATACGCGGAACTTGGCAAGAAAGAATGGGACAAATTCTTCTTCCGTAAAGATATTGGCTGGCGTACCTTCCAGTAACATTAAAGACTTTACACAATAGATGAATGACCAAGAGACAAAACAAAGCTGCATGGGTTTTCCATGCAGCA
>JAPSKP010000026.1:15461-22320 GCA_031181585.1 Lysinibacillus sp. | reverse complement strand
CCATGCAGCATTTGATATGATCAATAATATAGAAGAAAGATTCCCTGCAAATCATGCTCTTCTTTTAACTGTTTCTTAATTCATCATATCGTCCTCATAGCCATAATCCTCATCATCGACTACCATAGCTGTTACTGGGCAATACTGATAATAGCCTTCTGCAACTTTCATGGCTCCGCCGATAATCATCAATTTTCCGATCAGGCAGTTAGGGTTGCGTGAAATACGCGCCGTGCCAAACGATACAAGGGTTATACCGCATATCATACGAATAAATCCATTTTGTTCAGAAATGTTTTCCGATAGCATAAAATCACCTCCTTCAAAAAAGTAAAATAATCCCTTCGAAGTACTTTGCTTTATGAAAGTGCTATGTTACGATAAAATCGTCTATCCAGCTAAAAAGCATTTGTAGTATGTGCTGACTGGAAGGCGCTATACTGGAAGAGAATTTGAAAGGGGTGTACGATATGCCTGAAATTAAGTGGAAGATAAAAAACATTCGCGAACAGGTAGCAGCGATTGATGGAAAATCAGCGCCTAGCCTGGTTTTGAAAAATGCACGTTATTTGCATAGTATGTTTAAGCAATGGATGACAGGAAATATATGGATTGTTAAAGATCGTATTGTCTATGTAGGAGAGGAAATGCCGGCAAATATAGAGGGCGCAGAAATCCTGGACGTGGCAGGTAAGACCATTGTGCCCGGCTATATTGAACCGCATGTACATCCTTATCAGTTGTACAATCCTAGTTCTTTTGCCGAGTATGCAGCACAAAGAGGAACAACAGCATTTCTATCAGACAACATGACTCTTGTTTTATTATCTAAAAATAAGAAAGCGTTTTCACTTATAGATCAATTAAATCAGCTGCCATTTGCATTTTATTGGTGGGCTCGGTTTGATTCCCAGACAGAAATTGAACATGAGGAAGAGTTTTTCTCTACTGAATCTGTACTTGAATGGCTGGACAGACCAGATGTACTGCTTGGTGGAGAGTTAACGGGATGGCCTCGTCTTCTGCGTGGAGATGACCAAATGCTGTATTGGATTCAGTCTGCTAAGCATAAAGGCAAGAAAATAGAAGGGCACTTCCCAGGAGCTTCAGAAAGAACGCTGGTGAAAATGCGCTTACTTGGAGCGGATGGCGACCATGAGGCAATGACAGCTGATGAAGTGGTAAAACGGATTCAGCACGGTATTAAAGTAACGCTTCGTCATTCTTCTATCCGTCCTGACTTACCAAATCTTTTAAAGGGAATTTTAGAAAAGAAATTAAATATTTTTGATCATTTAATGATGACGACAGACGGAGCAACGCCTGCCTTTTATCAAGATGGAGTAATGGACAAGTGCATTCAGGTAGCGCTGGATGCAGGGGTAGAACCAATTGATGCTTACCAGATGGCAAGCTATAATGTAGCGCGTTACTATAACATGGCAAGCCTGCATGGCATGGTGGCAACCGGAAGATATGCCACGCTAAATATCTTAAAGGATGAATTTACACCACAGCCGGAATCGGTACTGTCAAAAGGGATTTGGCTGAAAAAAGATGGAGAGCAGGTTTACGATTTCCCAGCAATCGATTGGTCTGGATTAGGAGAGCTGGACCTTCAATTTGATCTGCGAGAAGACGATTTCCAATTCTCAATGCCAATCGGGATGGAACTTGTCAATGATGTAATCACTAAACCGTTCAGTGCTAAAATACCAGCGCATAAAAGAGAGTTGCCATTCGGGAAAGATGAGAGCTACCTAATGCTTGTCGACCGTAATGGGAAATGGCGTGTCAATACAATGATTAAAGGCTTCGACACACATGTCAAAGGTTTTGCCTCCTCCTACTCTAATACAGGCGATATCATTTTAATCGGCAAAAGCATCCGTGACATGAAATATGCTTTCCGAGAATTAAAGAGCATGCGCGGCGGTATTGTGCTAGTGGAGGACGGGGAAATTGCAGCAAGTTTGCCCCTTCCAATCGCAGGAGGAATGTACGATGGGAAAGTCGAGCATTTAATAGAAAAAGAGATTGCCTTAAAAGAGGCGCTGCGTGAACGAGGCTACCATCATACAGATGCTATTTACACGCTTTTATTCTTACAGTCTACACATCTACCATATATTCGTGTTACACCGCGGGGAATTTTTGATGTCATGAAGAATACTGTGATGCTGCCTTCTGTGATGCGCTAGAAAAGGGGATAAAGAAAATGGTTAAAAAGAGAGTGCTGTTTGTCATGTGTTCGGCGTTACTGTTGGCAGCCTGCAACAAGGATACAGCAAATGAAGTGAAGCCGGTATCAGCCGAGCCCGAAGCTGAGGAGGCGGTAGAGGAGTTACCATATACAACTCCTTTTACAGGTGAAAAGGTTGCGGAGGAGCCGCAGCGACGTCCAATTTTAGTAACGATTAATAACCACCCGGATGCCCGCCCGCAATCTGGCATTGCTTATGCGGATGTCGTATATGAAATGCTTGCAGAGGGAGATGTAACGCGCTTTTTAGCATTATATCAGTCAGAAATTCCAACGAATCTCGGACCAATTCGAAGTGCGCGCTCCTATTTTGTAGACATGGCAAAGGGTCTGGATGCATTCTATATTGCTCATGGATACAGCCCGGAAGCAAAAAGCATGCTGACAAGCGGAGTGGCTGACAATATTAATGGGATGAATTATGATGGAACACTTTTCCAAAGATCGAGTGAAAGAAAGGCACCACATAATTCCTATATGTCAGGTGAAAATGTAACTGCTGCGGCTGAAAAGGTAGGAGCTTCGTTACTTTACCAGAAAAAAGTGTTATATTCGTTTTATGAGGGCCTAGATAGTGTTAAAATAGGAACAAAGGCGAATGAAGTGTCTATGAATTATAGTAATAGTGCCTTTAATAGTAACTACACATATAATGCAAAAGATAATCTCTATACACGAGCTTCAGCCGGTGAGCTGACGGTGGATCATCTGACAGGTGAGCCGGTACAGCTATCGAATGTGCTGTTTTTTGAGATGGCACATCGTATCATCGATAATGAAGGCAGAAGAGATATTGATATTACATCAGGCGGCGTAGCTTATATTGCACAGCAAGGCATGCTCCGTGAAGTGAAATGGGAAAATAGAGACGGCTTGCTTGTAGCAATTGAGAGCGACGGTAGTGATGTATTGCTTGTCCCAGGGCAAACATGGATTCATTTTGTTCCAGCATCGCCGGGAATTGCTGCAAGTGTAACGTATTCCGAATGATTTAAGGAAGGGTGAGAGTATGCAAATCGAAAAAATTCGTGGGCATCAAACAGACCAATTATTTAAAGCAGTGTTGGAGCTGAAAGACATGGAGGAGTGCTATAAGTTTTTCGATGACTTATGTACAATCAGTGAAATCCAATCGTTGGCACAACGTTTTGAAGTGGCGCATTTATTACGCCTGAAGAAAACATATGAAACAATCAAAAAAGAAACGGGTGCCTCCACTGCAACAATTTCTCGCGTACGCCGTTGCTTCGATTATGGAAATGACACGTATGATGAAATGCTTGGACGTTTATATCCGGATGAAAAACCGTTTCAAGATCGTACGAAGTAATTTTGCCATCCAGCAAAATCTGCTGATTCGATAAAAATAAGTTATATGCAGCTGGTATGGAACTGACGCTTCGGCTGCATCTCAAAGCTGGGCGGCTTGCTGCTCAGTTTTTTACTTTTTCTTTGCTATACTAGAGACAAAAATATTTTAAAAATAGGTGGGAAATAGATGGACTACTTACAATGGAGGCATGTGTTTAAAATTGACCCGGCTAAGGAAATCTCAGATGAGGATCTGGAGCTGGTATGCGAATCGGGGACAGATGTTATTTTAGTCGGGGGAACGGACGGCGTAACGCTTGATAATGTACTTGATATTCTAGTGCGCGTACGCCGTTTTTCCGTGCCGATTGCGCTGGAGATTTCCAATTTGGAGTCTGTAACACCGGGCTATGATTATTATTTTATTCCCTCGGTGCTGAATAGCCATGATACAAAATGGGTGAAGGACTTGCATCATCAGGCAATCAAGGAATTTGGCGATATTATGGTATGGGAAGAGTTAGTGGCGGAAGGATATTGTGTGCTGAATCCAGACTGCAAGGTAGCGCAGGTAACAGGAGCAAACACAAATTTATCAGAGGACGATGTGATTGCCTATGCACGAATGGCGGAAAAATACTTTAAACTTCCTATTTTTTATATGGAATATAGCGGCACATACGGAGATGCAGCACTAGTGGGCTCGGTGAAGGAAGTTCTTGAGGAAACGAAGCTATTCTACGGAGGCGGTATTACCTCTGTAGAGCAGGCTGCTGAAATGGCCAGTGTAGCAGATACGGTTGTTGTCGGTAATATTATTTATGACGATTTACAGGCAGCCCTGAAAACAGTTGAAGCTGTAAAGTCGGTTATGTTATAAAAAGAATAGGAACAAATGTTTGTGAAAGGGCGGTGCAGTATGGAACAACTATCAAAGAATTTACTAGCTGGGATGAACCCACAGCAAAAAGAAGCGGTGCAGACGACAGAAGGACCGTTATTAATCATGGCAGGCGCAGGCTCAGGAAAGACACGTGTACTAACGCACCGCATTGCTTATCTAGTAGTAGAAAAAGAAGTATACCCTTCGAAAATTCTAGCTATTACATTTACAAATAAAGCAGCACGTGAAATGCGGGACCGTATTGACGGTATTCTAGGAAACGGAACTTGTGAAAGTATGTGGGTATCTACCTTTCACTCGATGTGCGTCCGTATCCTTCGTCGTAATATCGACCGGTTGGGCTACTCAAAGAGCTTTTCCATTTTGGATTCGAGTGACCAGCTGACGGTCGTGAAAAATCTGATGAAGGAATATAATATTGATCCCAAGCGTTATGAGCCGCGGGCGATTTTAAACGCTATCAGTTCCGCGAAAAATGAAGGCATTACAGTCGAAGGCTTCAAGACTAACATGAATGAACGTAATCCATTCGAAAAAATGGTTGCACAGGTATACGAGGGTTATACGAAACGGCTGAAGCTGAACTCCTCGCTGGACTTTGACGACCTAATCATGATGACAATCCGCTTGTTTGAAGAGGCACCGGATGTATTAGAATACTACCAGCATAAATTTCAGTACATCCATGTGGATGAATATCAGGATACAAACAAGACCCAGTATCTGCTTGTGAAATTGTTAGCACGCAAATTCCGTAACATTTGCGTTGTAGGGGATTCGGATCAGTCAATTTATCGTTGGCGCGGTGCAGATATCACGAATATTTTATCTTTCGAAAAAGATTACCGGGATGCAAAGGTAATCATGCTGGAGCAGAATTACCGCTCCACACAACGGATTTTGCATGCTGCGAACAGTATTATTGAAAACAATGAAAGCCGCTATCCAAAGGTGCTTCGGACGGACAACCCCGAGGGAGAAAAAATTGTCCATTACAAGGCATATAACGAGCAGGAAGAGGCACAGTTCGTGGCTCAGACAATCCAGCAGCTGATGCAAAAAGAAGGACGCAAGCCTGGAGACTTTGCTATTCTGTACCGGACAAACGCCCAGTCTCGTGTAATGGAGGAAGTCCTTGTCAAATCGAATATGAGCTATCAAATCGTCGGAGGTACGAAGTTCTATGACCGTAAGGAAATTAAGGATCTCCTCGCCTATCTTCGCTTGATTGCGAACAATGACGATGATCTATCCTTAGCACGTATTATTAATGAACCGAAACGAAGTATTGGTGCAACTTCTTTTGAAAAAATTGCGCGTTATGCTATTGAACGGGACCGTTCTATTTTCGATGCCATGCAAGAGCTTCTATTCATCGGTCTGTCAGGAAAGGCGGCTTCTTCCGCGGAACAGTTTTATGCGATGATTTCAGATTTGTCGGCTCGTCAAGAAGAATTGACAGTGACAGAGCTGGTGGAAGAAGTAATCGAACGCTCTGGCTATCGGGCAATGCTGCAAAATGAAAAATCGATTGAAGCGGAAAGCCGACTAGAAAATATTGAAGAGTTTCTAACCGTTACACAAGCATTCGAGGAGAGGAGCGAAGACCAATCGCTTATCGCCTTCCTAACGGATTTAGCACTCATCGCGGATATTGATTCGATGAATAATGGATCGTCAGAAGAAGAAGGCTCTATCGTTTTAATGACCATGCACTCTGCAAAGGGGCTAGAATTCCCGGTTGTATTTATCATCGGAATGGAGGAGAACATTTTCCCTCATTCACGTTCTTTGGAAAGCCCAGAGGAAATGGAAGAAGAACGCCGGTTAGCATATGTAGGAACAACGCGCGCAGAAGAACGATTGTATTTAACATGTGCACAATCACGAACGATTTTCGGACGGTCGAGCTATAATACTCCTTCACGCTTCATTAATGAAATCTCGCCAGAAATTTTAGAGCACGTTTCAAAGGCTGGAAATCGCTCACAATCTCTGCCATTCGGCGCGAGTCGCAATAGCTATGATCGAGCTCCGTATGCACGTACACAAGGGGCCGTCCAAAAAACACCACCTGTCACAAGACCAAAACCAACAGGTGCGGCTGCACTTGATTGGAAAATCGGCGATAAGGTAGAACATAAAGCATTTGGTACAGGAATGGTTGTAAATGTTAGTGGAGAAGGCAATGAGCTTGAATTAAAGGTCGCGTTTCCGAATGCAGGTATTAAAAAGCTGCTTGCAAACTTGGCACCGATTACGAAGGTGTAATGGAGGTACTGTATGAACGAAATTGAACAACGCATTGCTGAATTAAATGAATTGTTACATGGATACGGCTATGCCTATTATGTTTTGGATAAACCGATTGTACCGGATTC
>JAPSKP010000026.1:0-15361 GCA_031181585.1 Lysinibacillus sp. | reverse complement strand
CGATTACGAAGGTGTAATGGAGGTACTGTATGAACGAAATTGAACAACGCATTGCTGAATTAAATGAATTGTTACATGGATACGGCTATGCCTATTATGTTTTGGATAAACCGATTGTACCGGATTCTACATATGACCGGTTAATGGAGGAACTTATTGCCCTAGAAGAGGCGAATCCTTCTTTGATTTATCCCGATTCACCTACACAGCGTGTAGGCGGTATGGCACTTGAAGGCTTCCAAAAGGTCACACACGAATACCCGATGCTCAGCCTTTCAAATGCTTTTAATGAAGAAGATTTACGGGATTTTGACCGGAAAATCCGCCAGTCAATCGGCAACAATTTTTCCTATGTATGCGAGCTGAAAATTGACGGGCTGGCAATTTCCTTACGGTATGAAGAGGGCAGGTTCACACAGGGAGCTACACGCGGTGATGGAACTGTTGGAGAAGACATTACGGCAAACCTAAGAACGATACGTTCAATTCCTCTACGCCTAAAGGAACCTGTAACAATCGAAGTACGAGGCGAAGCATATATGCCGAAAAAATCTTTTGCCAGTCTTAATGAGGCGCGCGCCGAAGAGGGTAAGGAGCTATTTGCCAACCCGCGTAATGCAGCGGCAGGTTCTTTGCGGCAGCTGGATCCCCGTATTGCGGCAAGCCGGAATTTAGCCGTATTCATCTATGGAATTGGCGGCGACGGCGAAGCATACGGTGTAGATTCACATGGAGAGATGCTGGATTATTTGGAGAGCCTCGGGTTCGTCTCAAACCGTGAGCGCCAAACGTGTGGAACAATTGAAGAGGTACTGGCGTTCATTACTAAGTGGACGGAAGCAAGACCAAATTTATCATATGAAATCGATGGCATTGTCATTAAGGTGAACCGCTATGCGCAGCAGGATGAACTGGGATATACAGCAAAGAGTCCTCGCTGGGCGATTGCTTATAAGTTCCCTGCTGAAGAGGTGACAACAAAGCTCCTTGATATCGAGCTGACGGTTGGCCGTACAGGGGTTATTACCCCAACTGCCATTTTAGCGCCGGTTCAGGTAGCAGGTACGACAGTAAGTCGCGCATCTCTTCATAATGAAGATCTTATCCGTGAAAAGGATATCCGCATCCATGATACAGTCATTGTCCGTAAGGCAGGAGATATCATCCCGGAAGTAGTAGGGGTAATTGCAGCGGAGCGTCCGGAAGAGGCGGTTCCGTTTGAGATGCCGAAGCATTGTATTGCCTGTGAGAGTGAATTAATTCGAATCGAAGGCGAGGTAGCACTGCGCTGTGTAAATCCAGCGTGTCCCGCTCAAATCGCAGAGGGAATCAAGCATTTTGTTTCCCGTAACGCGATGAATGTAGATGGTCTAGGGGAAAAAGTGGTGGAGCAGCTGTTGCGTGAGCAGTATATCGCAAACGTGGCAGACCTTTATCTTCTGACGGTAGAACAGCTTGTGCAGCTCGAACGCATGGGAGTAAAATCAGCTACCAACCTAGTGGAAGCACTCGAAAAGTCGAAAAGCAACTCTCTAGAGCGCCTATTATTTGGCCTGGGTATCCGCCATGTAGGGGAGAAGGCGGCGAAAATCCTGGCGGCGGAATATGAAACAATGGATGCCTTAATGGAGGCAAAAGTCGAGGAGCTAACAAACATTCATGAAATCGGTGAAAAAATGGCTGACTCAATTGTCTCTTATTTTGCAACGGAAGAAGTGCAGACACTGATTGCCCGCTTAAAGGACGTCGGTGTTAATATGACATATAAAGGCAAGAAGGTCATCGTCGAAGCAGGGGCAAACCCGTTTGCCGGCAAGACAATCGTTCTGACAGGAAAACTTGCCCAATTGACACGTAATGAAGCTAAGGCGAAAATAGAAGAGTTGGGCGGATCTGTAGCAGGCTCTGTCAGCAAGAAGACAGATCTTGTCGTCGCAGGTGAGGATGCCGGCTCTAAGCTTGAAAAAGCACAAAGTCTGGGCATAGAAATTTGGGATGAAAACCGTCTAATCGAAAATTTACCACAGTAAAGGGGTTTACCTATCATGAAGCGATTTCGCTGGCTTTCAGCAATCGTAGCGGCTGCAGTACTAGCAGGCTGTACACCATCCATCAGCCCTGAAGAGGAAGTCGTACAGGAATCTGACCAAGAAGAAGCTGAGATGACGATTATTCCTAATCTTGCATTAAGCGATAACTATTATAAAACGTTAATTCCATATAAAGAAAGTTCCAGTCGAGGCCTAGTCGTTTCAAATATCCATACAAAGTATGATATGAAGGAAGTGGAGACGGGTTTGATGCGTCTTTCCCAGCAGGAATTCAATACGGATGATTACTATTTCCAGGAGGGGCAGTATCTCTCGGAAGATATGGTGCGTTATTGGCTGGCTCGAGAAAATCAAACAACTGATAAAGGGCCTGAATATAAAGGTCTGAACCCGTCTAGTCTGGACGCAAGCGGTAAAGAGCTGGATCCGACGACAAAGGCAAAAGAGGCGCCCGTCTATTTAGCACATTTAGTAGAGCAAAACTATTTAACGAAGTCCGGGGAAGATAAAGTTAAACTTGGCGGTATTTCCATCGGGTTAGCATTAAATTCAATTTACTATTATCAAAAAGAGCAATACGGTGAATACTATGAGGAAAAGATTGACGATGCTAAGCTCGAAAAGATAGGAAAAGAGATGGCCCAGGAAGTAGTAAATCGGCTGCGCCAACGCTCGGAACTAGCAGATGTACCGATTGTTATCGGGCTGTTCAAGCAAAAAGCGAGAAACGCTATTGTTCCTGGAACATATTTTGCCTATAGCGTCGCTGAAGCAAATTCTTCTGATTTAGGAGATTGGACAAAAATCAATGAAGAGTATGTTACATTGCCGATGTCCTCGCCGGAGGATATTTACCGTGAGTTAAACACCGATTTCCAAAAATTTAAGCAGGATATCGATGAATACTTCTCAAACTTCACAAGTGTAATCGGGGAAGGTTTCTATCAGGATAACCGGTTATCAAGTCTTGAAATCGAGGTGCCGATCCAATTCTATGGAACTGCGGAAATCATTGGTTTCACACAGTATCTGACAGGCGTCATGCTGAAGAATCTGCCAAGTGATGTACAAATCACAGTAAGTATCACGTCCTCAAATGGAGCCGAAGCTCTCATTAAAAAAGAGGCAAATGAGGAAGAGCCGTTTGTCCATATTTATGAGTAATTGCTGATTTGATTGCAAGGAGCTGTCTCATGGCCGTTGAGCAGCTCCTTTCCTACATGAAACCGCGAAACAGCAACTGTTAGACCAACAATTGGAGTAGTTTCGGTAATTTTAAACAAAGTTGTGATTTTTAAAATCAAAAATGGTATCATTATGGGCATGGTTACCTTTATTAAGCCCGATATACTCGAAAAAAGGTAGGAAATTTTCTTGATCCGGAGGTGTAAAAATGGCGAAACTAACAAAAGAAGAAGTAAAGCACGTGGCACACTTAGCACGCCTTGCAATTACAGAGGAAGAAGCGGAAAAATTTGCTGACCAGCTAGGGAAGATTACGGAATTTGCTGAACAGCTAAATGAGCTTGATACAACGAATGTAAAACCGACATCACATGTATTACCTCTTGTGAATGTTATGCGCGAGGATGTAGCTGGACAAGGCTTACCGCGTGAAAAAATGATGTTGAACGTAAAAGAACAAGAAGATGGACAAGTGAAAGTACCATCTATTTTAGACTAATCATATAAAGGAGGCGCCCCGCATGACATTATTTGAGCGTTCAGCGAAAGAGCTGCAAGAAAGCCTACATAACGGCGAATTGACAATCGCTGATTTGACAAAAGAAGCATTTGACCGTGTAGAAAATCTAGACGGCGATGTACAAGCGTTTTTAGCGCTAAATAAAGAGCAAGCAACAGCAGAAGCTGCTGAATTGGATAAAGTACCATTCGAAGAGCGTGGACCACTATTTGGTCTTCCGATTGGTGTAAAAGACAACATTGTAACTGAAGGATTGGAAACAACATGTGCTTCTAAAATTCTAGAAGGCTTCATGCCAATCTATGATGCAACGGTTGTAAAAAAGCTGCGTGAAGCAGGCATGGTAACGATCGGGAAATTAAATATGGATGAATTTGCAATGGGTTCTTCAAATGAAAACTCAGCATATAAAACAACAAAAAATCCTTGGGATCTTAACCGTGTACCAGGCGGTTCCTCAGGTGCATCTGCAGCAGCAGTAGCAGCAGGGGAAGTACCATTCTCTCTTGGTTCGGATACAGGCGGATCTATCCGCCAGCCGGCAGCATACTGCGGAGTTGTTGGTATGAAGCCGACATATGGCCGTGTATCACGTTTTGGTCTTGTAGCATTTGCATCTTCACTTGACCAAATCGGTCCAATTACACGTAATGTACGCGACAATGCATTGCTGCTAGAAGCAATTGCCGGTGTAGATGCTAACGATTCTACTTCTGCAGATGTTCCTGTACCGAACTATGCAGCAGCGTTAAACGGCGATATTAAAGGTCTTAAAATTGCTGTGCCAAAAGAATTCCTAGCAGAGGGTGTACAAGAAGCAGCACGTCAATCTGTTCTTGATGCGCTGGAAGTATTGAAAGGATTAGGCGCTACAGTAGAAGAAGTGTCACTTCCTCATTCGAAATACGCGCTTGCTGCTTACTATATTCTTTCATCTTCTGAAGCTTCTTCAAATCTTTCCCGCTTTGACGGCATCCGCTACGGGTTCCGCGCAGAAGGTGTAAAAAACTTGATGGAGCTTTATAAAGAGACACGTGCACAGGGCTTCGGTGATGAAGTAAAACGCCGTATTATGCTTGGTACTTATTCATTAAGTGCTGGTACATACGATGCTTACTATAAAAAAGCACAGCAGGCTCGTACATTGATTAAACAAGACTACGATAAAATCTTCGAAGAGTACGATGTCATTGTTGGACCAACTGCACCGACTGCAGCGTTCCAAATCGGACAAAATATCGATGACCCGATGACGATGTATGCAAACGATATTTTAACGATTCCTATCAACTTGGCGGGCGTTCCGGCTATTTCTATTCCTTGTGGATTTGATGGTGATCTGCCGCTTGGACTGCAAATTATCGGTAAACACTTTGACGAGGAAACAATTTACCGTACTGCCTATGCATATGAAAAGGCGACGGATTTCCATACAAAAACTCCTCAAATTTGGGAGGGTAAATAATTATGAACTTTGAAACGGTTATTGGTTTAGAAGTCCACGTAGAGCTGAAAACAGACTCTAAAATTTTCTCAAGCTCACCTAACCACTTCGGTGCAGAGCCAAACACGAACACTTCTGTTATTGATTTAGGTTATCCAGGCGTTCTGCCGGTTCTTAATAAAAATGTCGTTGATTTCGCAATGAAAGCAGCACTTGCTTTGAATATGGAAATCGAACAGGAAACAAAATTTGACCGTAAAAACTACTTCTACCCGGACAATCCGAAAGCTTATCAAATTTCACAATTTGATAAACCAATCGGTAAAAACGGCTGGATTGAAATCGAAGTAGACGGCTATAAAAAACGTATCGGCATTACACGCCTTCACATGGAAGAAGATGCGGGTAAATTAACACATGCTGACGGCTACTCATTAGTAGACTTCAACCGTCAAGGTACTCCTCTAGTAGAGATCGTATCGGAGCCGGATATCCGTACACCGAACGAAGCATATGCCTACCTTGAAAAGTTAAAATCAATCATCCAATATACAGGTGTTTCTGATTGTAAAATGGAAGAAGGTTCTCTTCGCTGTGATGCGAATATCTCGATCCGTCCATACGGTAGAGAAGAATTCGGTACAAAAACAGAGCTGAAAAACCTTAACTCCTTTAACTATGTACGTAAAGGCCTTGAGCATGAAGAAGTCCGCCAGGCAGAAGTTTTACGTGCAGGCGGTGTTATCGAACAGGAAACTCGCCGCTTCGACGAGAAGACAGGTAAAACAATCCTGATGCGTGTAAAAGAGGGAACAGACGACTACCGCTACTTCCCAGAGCCGGATTTAGTCCGCCTTTCTATCAGTGATGAATGGGTAGAAGGCGTTCGCCAATCAATTCCTGAGCTGCCAGACGCGCGTAAAGCACGTTACGAAACAGAGCTTGGCATGACAGCTTACGATGCAGCAGTACTTGTTGTAAACAAAGAGATTTCGGATTTCTTTGATGCGATGGTAAAAGAGGGAGCAGACGCGAAGCTTTCAGCAAACTGGCTGATGGGTGATGTTTCTGCTTATCTGAATGCAGAGCAAAAAGACATCGGCGAGACAGCGCTGACTCCTGCAAACCTTGCAGGGATGGTGAAATTAATTTCTGATGGCACAATCTCTTCTAAGATTGCCAAAAAGGTATTCACTGAGCTTGTAACAAATGGCGGAGACGCTGCGAAAATCGTCAAAGAAAAAGGATTAGTTCAAATCTCTGATCCAGAAGTTGTCCGTGGATTTGTAACAACGGTATTAGACAATGATCCGAAATCAGTAGAAGACTTCAAAGGCGGAAAAGACCGTGCGCTTAAAGCACTTCTTGGACAAATCATGAAGGCTTCTAAAGGACAAGCTAACCCGCAGTTAACAAATGAAATTCTTTTAGAAGAAATCAACAAACGCTAATATACAGGAAGACAGTGGCGAGAGATTCGCTGCTGTCTTTTTTACATTCTTTTGGTATACAATAAGAGTATATAAACCTTGTGAAAAGAAGGGGCGATTATCGTTGAAAACAGAACAACAATATTTTGAAGACGCTGTTTTAATCGAGCAGTATATGGATGATATGACGCAGCTGAAGGAAGAAAGCTTTGCAATTTATCATGCTTTTGAAGTACCGAATGATGAATTTATATCTAAATTAAGAGAAAGCGGACTTCATATTCTTGTGATTACGGAAGATTGGTGCGGAGATGCAATGCTTAATAACCCAATTATCCGTAAAACAGCAGAAGCTGCTGAACTGGACATGCGTGCTGTCTTGCGTGATGCGGATACAGATTTAATTGACCGCCATTTAACGAATGGAGGCCGCGGTATTCCGATTTACTTGTTATTGAATGAGTCGGGGGACCTTGTAGCGAAATGGGGACCGCGTGCACCTGAGCTGCAGGAGTTCGTGATGAATAGCCGTGCACAGCTGCCAGACAAGGAATCTGCTGATTTTGAACAAGCGCAGCGAGACATGTATACAAACATGCGCAAGCAATATGTGGAGGATCCAACATTCTGGACATATGTGTATAATAGCTTCAAACAAACAGTAGAAAAGGCAATCTGACAACAACACATATACACAGTGTAAATACCTGGATACTTCTACAACTCCCAAAGCGATAGTTATTTACATTAAAAAAGAGGGCGAGCTCATCCTTCGATGAGCCCGTCCTCTTTCAATTTATGAAGACATCCAGCGTTTTACTTGGTCGTCTGATCCGTATACAAAGTGACCAGGCTTTGCTTCAATTACTTTTGCATCTTCCTTATTCTCTTCATGCTTATAAGGAATACGCACACGTTTGCGTTCATACGCCGGGTTTGGCTGTGGAACAGCTGAAAGAAGTGATTTTGTGTATGGATGGATTGGATTATTATAAATTTCATCCGCTTCACCAAGCTCTACAATCTTCCCACGGTACATAACAGCGATGCGATCACTGATGTATTTAACCATTGATAAGTCATGGGCGATAAATAGATATGTCAATCCACGTTCTTTTTGTAGTTCCTTCAATAGGTTAACTACCTGTGCCTGAATCGATACGTCAAGTGCTGAAATCGGTTCATCAGCAATAATGAAGCTCGGATCAAGACTAAGTGCACGGGCAATACCGATCCGCTGACGCTGACCACCTGAGAACTCATGGGCATAACGGTTTGCGTGCTCACGATTTAAACCAACGGATTCCAATAAGGAACCGATCTTTTCCTGGCGTTCTTTTTTGTTTTTATAAAGGCCATGAATATCGAAGGCTTCTGCAATGACTTCACCAGCTGTCATACGAGGATTCAGCGAAGCGTATGGATCCTGGAAAATCATTTGCATCTCCCGGTTAAATTGAAGAAGGTCTTTACGTGATTTATATTCCGTAATATTTTTCCCATTGAAGAAAATTTGGCCTTCCGTAATATCGTAGAGACGGATGATGGAACGTCCAGTTGTAGATTTACCACAGCCCGATTCTCCTACAAGTCCTAGTGTTTCGCCCTCGTATACATCAAAGCTGATACCGTCGATCGCTTTAATCGGTGCTTTTTTTGTACCGAAATATTGTTTAAGTCCTTTTACTTCTAAAATTTTATTCGCCACTGTCATTCGCCTCCTTGTTGATAGCCTTCGATGCGACGGGCAACCGCTTCAGGGAGCGGAATCTTTGGCGCATCTGGATGCAGTAGCCATGTTTTTGCGTAATGCGTATCAGAAACCTGGAACATTGGCGGCTCTTTTTCATAGTCAATTGCCAGTGCATATTCATTACGAGGTGCAAATGCATCTCCGATAGGAGGGTCAATTAAGTTTGGCGGTGACCCTGGGATAGCACGTAACAGCTCATTGGAGTTATTATCCAAATCAGGCATAGAACCGAGCAGACCCCATGTATACGGATGCTTTGGATTATAGAAGATATCATTCACTGTACCATACTCGACAATTTGTCCAGCATACATAACGGCTACTCGATCTGCTATATTCGCTACAACACCCAGGTCGTGGGTAATGAAAATAATCGATGTATTTGATTTCTTTTGAATCTCTTTCATTAGCTCCAAAATTTGCGCTTGGATTGTTACGTCAAGCGCCGTCGTTGGCTCATCGGCAATTAATAGTTTTGGATTAGCTGCCAGAGCAATGGCAATCACGACACGTTGACGCATACCACCTGATAACTCGTGCGGATAAGCACGGAAACGCTTTTCCGGGAATGGAATCCCTACTTGATCTAAAAGCTGGATAGCACGTTCTTTTGCCTCAGAACGTGAGCCGGTCTTTTTATGTTTCAGCAATACCTCTGTAATTTGGTAACCAATTCGCATTGTCGGGTTAAGCGCTGTCATTGGATCCTGGAAAATCATCGCAATATCGTTACCACGAACAGACATCATTTCCTTTTCAGTCAATTGCACAAGATCACGACCGCCAAATAGGATTTCTCCACCTGCATAAATGCCCGGTGGCTGAGGAATTAACTTCATCAGCGCATTACTTGTGACAGACTTACCTGAACCAGATTCACCTACGATGGCTAATGTTTCACCTTCATAAAGCTCAAAGTTTACACCGCGAACGGCTTTTACTTCCCCGGCGTACGTTTTGAAATTGATACGCAGGTCTTTTACTTCTAAAACTTTCTTTTTCATATCGTACACCCTCTTTTATTTACGTAGTTTCGGATCCAGTGCATCACGAAGGCCATCCCCAACTGCATTGAACGCGAAAATCGTTAATGAGATAAACAGGGCAGGGAAGAATAGACGCCAAGGAGCAGAAAGCATAGCTTTAAATCCTTCAGAAGCCATCGTTCCCCAACTTGCCATTGGGGCTTGTACGCCAAGACCTAAATAACTTAAAAATGATTCTGTAAAGATAGCACTTGGAATTGTCAATGTCATTGTTACTAAAATAGCACCTAGTGCATTCGGGATTAAGTGGCGTTTAATTAAGTGCCATTTGTTTGCCCCTAATGTACGAGCAGCTAGTACGTACTCTTGGTTTTTAATGGATAATACTTCTCCTCGAACAATACGAGCCATATTGACCCAGCCTGTAATAGACAAGGCAATGATCATAGGGAATAAACCAGGCTCCATAACAACTAGAAGAATGATTACTACCAATAAATAAGGAATGGCAGTAAGGACGTCTGCGATACGCATCATAATATTGTCGACACGTCCACCTGCAAGGCCAGCAATAGAACCCCAAAGTACACCAATGATTAAATCGATGACAGCGGCAGTCAAACCGATGAATAGGGAAATACGGGCACCTTCCCAAACACGGACGAAGACATCACGGGCAAGGTCATCAGTACCAAACCAATGGGTAGCAGATGGAGCCGTATTATATAATCCTACGTTTTGTTCATAGCTATACTGTGAAACCATTGGTGCGAAAATCGCCATTCCACCAATCAGAATAAGCAAAATCATACCGACTAACGCCAATTTATTGTGAGAGAAGCGATAAAATACTTCTTTCCAGAAGGACACTTGCTTTTTAGCAAGCTTGTCTGATTCATCAAAACGGCCACCGACAACGTTGAACATGTCTGGTGATAAATTCTCTGTCTTCTGTTCTGTTTGCATCATTATTTTTTCGCTCCTTTCAATTTAATACGTGGATCAATAACACCATATAAAATATCAACGATCAACACCGCAAATAATAGAATGATAGAATAGAACACAGTTGTTCCCATGATGACCGTATAATCACGGTTTGTGATGGACGTAACGAAATGGCGTCCAAGTCCTGGGATAGCAAAGATTTGTTCAATGATAAAGCTACCAGTGATAACCCCGGCAGATAAAGGTCCTAAATATGTGATAACCGGCAAGAGCGCATTACGCAGACTGTGTTTCACTACAACTGTCCATTTGCCGATTCCTTTCGCACGGGCAAGCTTAACGTAATCGCTATTATTTTGTTCCAGCATGCTTGAACGGGTAAGCTTTGCGATAAAGCCGGCATGTGTAAGGGCTATTGCAACTGAAGGCAAGAGTGTATAGGAAAAACCTTTCCATCCACTTACAGGGAACCATCCAGCCTTAAAGGATAAATAGTACTGGAACAGTCCGGCAAGAATGAACGATGGTACAGAAATCCCTAATATTGCAACTACAGTCGACACATAGTCAGGAAATTTATTATGGTAAAGCGCTGAAATAACTCCCAGGAAAATACCTATTCCAATTGCTAGGATCATGGCTTGAACACCGAGTGCCACGGAAACAGGGAAGCTTTCTGCAATAATATCGTTTGTAGAGCGACCTTTATATTTCATAGATTCACCAAAATCAAAGCTCAACGTTGAAACTAAATAATCTTTATACTGTATATACCATGGATTATCCAATCCATATTTAGCATTTAATTGTTCCTCGATTGCCGGTGGAAAGTTTTTTTCACTTGCAAAAGGGCTACCAGGGGCTAATTGCATTAAGAAGAATGTAGCAGTGATAATTAAGTACATTGCAATGACGATGTAAACAAGACGTTTAAAAATATAACCAAGCAATGGACCGGCCTCCTTTTCTAACTATTTTGAATATTTCTTTATACTATGAAAGGCTGCTTGAAACCGAGAACCGATTTAAGCAGCCTTTTCATTAAATTACAAGGTATTATTTTTCAACTTTAACGTATTTCAATTGAATATTACCTAGTGAATCTGATTCCATATCTGATACGTAGTCTTTCTTCACGAATTGATCAGTATAGAAGTAAATTGGTGCGATTGGCATTTCATCCATTAGGATTGCCTCTGCTTGTAATAATAAATCTAGACGAGCTGCAGAATCTGTTTCAGCATTTGATTGTGTTAACAGCTCCGCATATTTAGGATTTTCCCATCCAGTATCATTGTTACCGTTTGATGCAGTATCGTATTGCTCTAAGAATGTGTACGCATCGTTGTAGTCAGCGATCCACCCCATACGAGCTGCTTGGAAATCAAGGTTTGTTAATTTGTCTAAATAAACTTGCCATTCTGAGTTATCAAGCTTTACATTGATACCTAATTCTTTTGTCCAGCCTTGTTGAACGAATTGAGCAACTGCTGCATGGGCTTCACTTGTGTTATAAGAAAGAGATACAGTCAGTTCAGATGGATCTGACATACCAAGCTCTTTTAAGCCTGCTGCTAATAATTCTTTTGCTGTTTCATAGTCAGCATCTTTATAGTAGCCTTCATCATCGCCGAAGCCTTCTACAGTGTTAGGAACAAGGCCTAATGCAGGCTTTTGCTCACCTTTTGTAATGTTTTCTACTAAAGCTTTACGATCGATCGCATAAGTAAGCGCTTTCCGAATATTGGCGTTTGACATCACTTCATCTGTTGTATTGAACTTGTAAACGTAAACACCAGTTTTATCAACGATGTTTAGTGAACCGTCTGTTTTCAGGCGGTCGATTGCATCAAGGGAGATATTTCCATACGGAGGTCCCAAGTAGTCAACTTCGTCATTATCAAACATTGTCATTTGTGTTGCTTCAGATTCAACCATTGCGATGTTTACTGTATCAACAGCCACGTTATCAGCATCCCAATAGTTTTCGGATTTCTCAAGAACCATGTTGCCGCTGTGTACCCACTCAGTCAATTTGTAAGGACCGTTAGATACGATAGTATCAGCTTCGCTGTACCATGTTGGGTTAGCTTCTTGAGTAGCTTTGTGGATAGGAGACATTGTTTTGAAAGCCGTTAACTCCAAGAAGTATTCTGTCGGCATTTCCAATGTAACCTCGAGTGTTTTTTCGTCAGGTGTGCTGATTGCCACCTCTTCAGCAGAACCCTCTCCTGAATTGTAAGCCTTTGCACCTTTAATTGGGTAAAGGATTGAAGCATACTCAGAAGCGTTTTCTGGGTTTAATGTCCATAACCATGAGTATTTGAAATCTTCAGATGTTACTGGATCACCATTTGACCATTTTGCATCACGTAGTGTAAACGTATAAGTCAAGAAGTCATCACTTATTTTGTATTCTTGAGCAGCACCTTCGATTAGCTCTCCGTCTTTACGGCTCATTAATCCTTCGAAAATATTTTGAAGGATCGCACTTGATGTTGTATCAGTAGCAAGTCCTGGGTGTAAAGATGGTGGCTCAGAAGGAACCAATAGGTTTAATTCGCCGCCTCCTGCTGATTCTCCAGAATCATTTGATGAATCAGAATCTTTGTCTGTTGAGTCATCGCTATTACATGCTGCAAGTACAGTAGCTAACGCCAGCACCATGAATAACATAAGAAATTTATTCAATTTCATTCTAAAAACCCCCTTTTTTTGTCTTTAATCAATTTTCTGATAAATGTGATGCATTACAAATATATCAGAAAATTTATAATTAATAAATACGAAATTTTGAATTCGAGTATAATAATTTACATAGATATTTTGGTTTTATGAAGAAAAAAACCTTTTATGTAAAAAGCTGTTATATTGATCGGGTGATAATCGGTATAATGGATTTAGTAAATAAGTGAAATTTTATAAGGCTTTAGGTTATAATGAATGGATGTAAGAGGAAAGAAACCTTAAGAAGAATTAAAGCGTTTACTTTATAACAAAAAAATTCATGTGGGATGAGTAAAAAATGAAAAGAGCTAGAATTATATATAACCCAACATCGGGTCGGGAACTATTTAAAAAACATTTACCGGAAGTATTGGAGAAGCTTGAAATTGCGGGATATGAAGCTTCTTGCCATGCGACTACCGGAGCAGGAGACGCCACACAGGCAGCAATCACAGCAGTAGAGCGCGGCTATGATATCGTCATTGCAGTTGGCGGGGACGGTACTTTGAATGAAGTAGTGGCTGGTATCAGCCAGTGTGACAATCGTCCGAAACTTGGGTTAATACCAATGGGAACAACGAACGACTTTGCGCGGGCTGTACACATTCCCCGAAAAATTGATGAAGCAATTGATATCATCATTAAGGGCGATACAATACCAGTGGACGTTGGATTAATGAATAATGAAAAGTATTTCATCAATATTGCTGCTGGCGGCCGTTTAACGGAACTGACATATGAAGTTACAAGTAAGATGAAAACGATTCTTGGACCGGTTGCCTATTATATTAAAGGAATTGAAATGATTCCTTCGATCAAGGCGACACATATGCGTCTGGAAGTGGATGATGAGGTATTTGACGGTAATAAAATGATGTTCCTGTGCGCACTGACAAATTCAGTCGGCGGTTTTGAGCGGATTGCACCGGATGCATCGATTAATGATGGTTATTTTACTGTGATGGCTTTAGAGGAATGCTCCTTACCGGAATTTGCTAGAGTGATTTCACTTGCAGCACGTGGTGAGCATTTAAAGGATCCACGAATCATCTACCGCAAGGCAAAACGTGTAAAGGTGATGACGAGCGGAGAGGTTCATTTAAATCTGGACGGGGAATATGGCGGAGATGCGCCTGCTGAATTTATTAACTTAATGCGTCATATTGAAGTATTTGTACCGATTGATGAAATACGGGATATTGACCGGGTTTAATTAAGCGGCTTGGGGGGCATAAATGCTCCTCAAGCTTTTTGTGTGCCTAAAAGTTGTTTTAGAATGCAATTTGTTATGTGCATGCTACAATAGAAGAATTGAAATAAGGGGGCGAATGTTTATGAGCGCACCGGTGAAGAAGAATGACCGTGTAACAGTAATAGTAGAGGATCTGACACATGACGGAAATGGCGTCGCAAAGGTAGACGGCTATCCGTTGTTCATTCAGGGAGCACTTCCTGAGGAAACGGTGGAAATCCATGTGTTAAAGACATTAAAGAATTACGGCTTTGCAAAAGTCGTTGATATTATACAGCCTTCCCCTGATCGAGTGAAGGCACCATGCATCTATTTTGACCAGTGCGGCGGATGCCAGCTTCAGCATCTATCTTACGAGGGCCAGCTAAAATGGAAGCGCAAGATGGTTGAAAATGTAATGAAGCGTCTTGGTAAAATTGATGCCCCTGTCCACCCTGTAAAAGGAATGGAGAATCCTTGGACATACCGAAACAAGGCCCAAATTCCATTTGCGCAAGGAGAGGAAGCGGCAATCGCCGGCTTCTATAAAACAAAATCCCACACAATTGTGGATATGGAGCGCTGTCTTATTCAGACAGGTGAAGCGGATGCCATTTTAGGCGGATTGAAGCGGGAACTTACTAAGCTTGGCATTGAACCTTACCATGAGGCGGCACATAAAGGACAATTACGCCATGTTGTTGTGCGTAAAGGACGTGCGACGAATGAAGTGATGGTTGTGCTTGTGACAAAATCACGTAAGCTTCTTCAAAAGGAGGCAGCCATCGATGTGATTAAACGACTTGTACCAAATGTGACGTCCATCGTTCAAAACGTCAACGGGGAGAAGACGAATGTCATCTTCGGTGAAACGACACTGACACTATGGGGGAAGGATAATATTGAAGACAGAATTGGAAATGTCCGATTTGAAATTTCTGCACGCTCCTTTTATCAGATAAACCCGGAGCAGACAGAAGTACTGTACAAGCAGGCACTCGATTACGCACAGTTAGAAGGAAATGAACGTGTTATTGACGCATACTGCGGTATTGGCTCTATTTCATTGTTTCTGGCCCAAAAGGC
>JAPSKP010000115.1 GCA_031181585.1 Lysinibacillus sp. | reverse complement strand
AAAAACTGCTCATCAAGATGAGCAGTTACATGAAAAATAATGATTTAGTTTATATATTGATAAAATGCCTGTAAACATACCGGTAAAGAAGTCGGAGTTTTCTCCACAGCAACTTTTCCGTCTGTCAATTGCTCCAGGCTTTTGTTAATTTCATTAAAAAATTCCTCATTATATTCCGATTGGCAGTTTGGTAAAATTTTCGCTGCTGTTACGTAGCCATCAGTGATTAGATGGCGTGCAGCTTCATCCAACGGCGAATTCATATTATGTTTAATAAGGTTATCAAAATATACAAGACGTGAGGCATTATGCATGAACAACATCCAATATGAATTTTCCTTTGGCATAACCCCATTATTCTGTTCGACAATTCCTTTAAAATAGGCAGTGATCTGACTATATAACGGTTGTATTTTCCCCAGCGCTTTCTCCCAATTTTGCGTAGTGTCGATATGGTCGAACACTATATGGTCTAGTTGTTCCTGTAATTCTTGCAAGTTCAAAACGTTGCTTTTTGCTTGAATACTCATCAGTCTTTCCATCCTCCTTTAAGTCCCCTAACGTGTACTTTTAGTGTATCAAAAATTATATAAGGAAAATGGTAATCGTATAATTAACGGAAAATATGTGATAATTGTGTGAAAACTGCCGCGCATTACAGAAAAAGCACATCTTTATTCTGACTATTAGCTATTATTTAATAAAAGAATATTGTATAATTCTCATCTTAACTTTTCTACATACTTCGGATAATACCCCATCTGATATAAGCCGTCATCCGTTTTATCATCTAAATCAGACAATGGAATCAGAGAGAACGTTCCTGCTCTATAGTTTTTAATCGTTTGATTGGAGCTATAAAACTGCCAAGTAAAACTTTCAATCCATTTTCCTATCTCCATATCCCTTTTTTCTACAAAAAAATACTTTGATTTCAATACTTCTACGAACCGATAAAAGCTGCTGCTTAATGCATATTCCTTACTTGCAAAATGATAGATAGGTTCTATTACGTAGTTCACATCAAATATATGGATGACATTTCGCCCTTCGTCTAAAGCAACTTCTACAGTGCATACTTCCTCGAGCAAATTTAACCCTTTATACTCCAATTCGTTTAATTGCACTTTTACACACCATTTACCCTTTCCAAATTTATTTTTTCATTATAACATTTTTTGTATTTTCTCGAAATTTGACGAAGTATTTATAGTGACAATATAAGCAATTTCGTGTATAAATTAGAAAATATGAGTTATTTATTTTTCTGTTAAATTATCATGACGTAATAATCAGGGGGAGAAATAGGTGCAAATACAGCTTTTACAGAAAAAAGACTTACTCGAAAAAAACTCGATTCTGATGCTTGTTTATGGATTGGCAGCTAATCTTGGGGGGATTGCTCAATTCATCATAGGACGGCCAATCGGACTAGCCTTGTCGTTATTTATACCTGCACTCGTTACATTGGGAATCTATTTTTTACAGCGAAAAGTAGAATGGTTACGTCCTTATTTTCCTTTTGTCGTTTCAATTGCCGGAATATTTACTACATATGGGGCGATTGTTTCTTATAAAGTGACATTAGCTACGATTATTCTCAGCTTCTTTGTCCTCATCATGAGTTCAATACATAGTAAGTATATGGTCGTTGCAGCAGGATTTATCGGCTCCTCTCTAGGACTGATTTTTAACTTTACATTAGATACGACTGGATTCGCTGTTGATCCGGCCAATGTTTTTGTCGTACAGATTTTAATGACTTTGGCTATTGGACTGAACGTACGACAAAGCAAACGCATGTTTTCAAGCATTGAAGAGCTAATGACTGATGCTCATGAAAAGGCACTCCGTGAGGAGAAGCTTCACTCTCATCTTGAAAATTCTGTTCAGAATATTACAACAAAGTTAGAGCTTATTACAGAGAGCACAAATACTGCAGCATTTGCTCAGCAAAATATGTTGAACTCTGTTCACGAGGTCCGGGAAGGGGCCCATCGTCAAGCAGATTATGTTCATGAAATCGTTCTTAGCACTGAAGCGACAACGAACGAAATTGCCCAGATGGTCCAGCAGCTTGAACAAATTGTGAGCGAGGCGGAATCCGCAAGTATGAATGCCGCTGATGGAGCAAGAGCCATGAATGATATGAAGCAGGAAATTGATTTATTTACTGCATTTTTTAACGAACTTCATACTACATTCATCGCATTATCCGGAAAAATCGATGAAACGAACCATTTTGCGACAGATATAAAAAGGATTACGGAGCAGACGAATCTTCTCGCGCTTAATGCATCTATTGAAGCAGCTCGAGCTGGTGAGCATGGGAAAGGTTTTGCAGTGGTAGCAGAAGAAATCCGCAAGCTAGCTCAAATTACAGATCAGACCCTTGTGAAGATTGATATGAACCTAAATAATGTAAATAGCTATAATAAAGATGCTTTAGGAAAGCTGCAAAACGGTCTGAATCACATTACTATGCAGGTTTCTGTAACGGACCGGGCAAACAATACATTCAACGAGTTAGTTGAAGCACTGAAAAAACTGCAAAATGATTTGACAGTGTTTTCCAGAGCAACCAGCTCCATTGAAAATAACAGTAAGTCTATTCTGATGAGTACAAGTGAGTTTGCCGCCATTATCGAGGAGAGCTCACAGGCAGTTGATCAGCTTGGTGTCGTATTAGAAAAGGTAAATAACGAACAGCAGCTTATTACGAACCATATTGAAGAAACATATCAGAATGCATTAAACATTAAAGAAAGCTAATAAAAAGCCCTCTAATAGTCAGAATGGCATCTGATTATTAGAGGGCTTTCGTTTTGTTACCCTTGGACGCGTGTAATTTTTACATCCTTTAGTATTTGGTTGATGACCCAGCTCGCTGCAATCAAACCGGCGACTGACGGTACAAATGCATTAGAGGAAGGAGGCATTTTCGCTTTACGAATTTCTGCATTCGGGTTACCTACTGTCTCTACTACATCTGGTCGAACAACAATCGGAGATTCATCAGAAAACACGACTGTTACGCCCTTTTTAATTCCTTCTTTTTTCAGCTTCGTACGGATAACTTTTGCCAATGGGTCTGTATGTGTTTTTGAAATATCCGCAATTTGGAAGCGTGTTGGATCCATTTTATTTGCTGCCCCCATGCTTGAAATAATGGGAATATTTCTTTTTAAGCATTCCTTCATAATATGGATTTTGTACATAACCGTATCGGAGGCATCAATAACATAATCAATTCCCTGAGCAAAAAAATCTTCATATGTTTCTTCTGTATAGAACATATGCATATCGATTACTTCACACTCTGGGTTAATATCCGCAATACGCTCTTTCATTACAGCTGATTTTGACTTGCCAACAGTCGACAAATAAGCTACAAGCTGACGATTTACGTTTGTAATATCCACATTATCCTTATCTACTAATACAATGCGCCCTACTCCGCTGCGCGCACAAGCTTCGGCAGCAAAAGAGCCTACCCCGCCTACACCTAAAATGGCGACTGTTGTATTTTGAAGTTTTTCAAGTCCTTCTTTACCGATCGCTAGTTCATTTCGGGAAAATTGGTGTAACATATAGCAACCTCTCAATCATAATTATTCTACTCGGAATTATACACACTTACATTTGTGTCTGCAATAAAAAATAAAACCCTTCTACTGTATAGTAGAAGGGAAATAGACAAGGAATAGGACGAACCCCGAATGTGCCGTCATGTTACACATCGTTTTGAACCCGCACTCTAGCAGGGGGGTGCTCTCACTCCTACTTTAAACGTCCCGCTCCAATGGGGCATGTTCGCCATAGGAAAAATATCGAGCTCCCAACGATTTAATGTTCGGTCAAAACTGTTAAATAACACTTTTAAACGAACACCTCAGGATTCGTATTACTAATATCATATCATCATTAATCAGAATTTTCAAATCTTATTCTTCTAAAATGGTAAAAATTTTAGGTGAATACGATTCATTCGCTATGATAATATGCCATTCCCTATCCTACAAAACTGAAGCATTCCTCTAAAGGAAAGTACTTATTGAATACCCGTTTGCACACAGCTTAAACAAAAAAACAGGAGCATATTAGATACGCTCCTGCCTGTGTTTATTTGTCTTTTTTCACGGCAGTTATTGCCAAGTTCAGTTCCTGTAATTGAGCATCTGCGACCGCTGATGGAGCGGAAGTCAATAGACAGCTCGCTGTTGCCGTTTTCGGGAAGGCAATCGTATCACGCAAGTTTGTACGGCCTGCCAATAGCATAACGAAACGGTCAAGTCCGAATGCTAAACCACCATGTGGAGGAACTCCATATTCAAACGCTTCTAACAGGAAGCCGAATTGTTCACGTGCCTCCTCTTCCGTGAAACCTAATAGCTTAAACATCTTGTTTTGTAATTCTGGCTCATAAATACGTAATGAACCGCCGCCAAGCTCATAGCCATTCAATACGATATCGTATGCTTGTGCACGAACTGCAGCAGGATTTGTATCCATTAGTTCAAGGTCCTCATCGAATGGACGAGTGAATGGATGGTGTGCTGCGTAATAGCGTCCTTCTTCTTCATCATATTCGAATAATGGCCAATCTACAATCCATAAGAATGCAAACTTAGACTCGTCAATTAAATCAAGCTCTTTTCCGAGTTTCAGACGAAGTGCGCCTAATGCGTCTGCCACGACATTTGATTGATCAGCACCGAACAATAATAAGTCGCCTGCTTCAGCGCTCATGCGTTCGATTAACTTATCAGCCATTTCACCTTCGAAGAATTTTGCAATCGGACCGTTTAATCCTTCATCCGTTACTTTTAGCCATGCAAGCCCTTTTGCCTTGTAGATCGCTGCAAATTCGCCAAGTGCATCAATATCTTTGCGCGAGAATTTTTCAGCAGCACCTTTTACGTTGATTGCCTTTACTTCTCCGCCATTTTCGATAGCACCAGAGAATACTTTGAAGCTTGAGTCTTTTACGATATCAGAAAGCTGCACAAGCTCCAAGCCAAAGCGCACATCTGGTTTATCTGAACCGTAGCGAGCCATCGCTTCTTGATAGCTCATTCGTTGGAATGGTGCTTCTACTTCAATGCCTTTTACTTCTTTCATTACCGCTTGGATAAGACGTTCATTCATTTCAATAATTTCATCCATTGACATAAAGGATGTTTCGATATCAACCTGTGTGAATTCGGGCTGACGGTCTGCACGTAAGTCTTCATCACGGAAACAGCGGGCAATTTGGAAGTATTTCTCAAAGCCTGATACCATCAGCAGCTGTTTGAATAACTGCGGCGACTGTGGTAAGGCATAGAATTCTCCTTCATGTACACGAGATGGTACTAAATAGTCACGTGCACCTTCTGGCGTTGATTTTGTTAGAATTGGTGTTTCTACTTCTAGGAAGCCCTCTCTTTGCAGGAAGTTACGAATTGTTACCGTTACATCCGAACGCATCTTGAATGTATCAAACATAACAGGACGACGCAGATCCAAATAGCGGTATTTCAAACGTAAATCTTCTGATACTTCAACTTTATCCTCTATTGCAAATGGCGGGTTTTTTGCTTCATTAATAATTGTCAGTGTATCTGCCAGGATTTCAATTTCACCTGTTTTAATATTACTGTTAATTTGTGCAGCGTCTCGAAGAACAACTTTCCCTGTTACTTCAATTACATACTCACTACGAATTTTTTCAGCTACTTCCAGCGCATCTTTCGCTTGATCGCCAAATACTACCTGAACTATTCCTGAACGGTCACGCATATCAACGAAAATCAAACCACCTAAATCACGGCGCTTTTGAACCCATCCTTTTAATACGACTTGCTCGCCTTGATGAGCAGCTGTTACCTCACCGCAGGCATGTGTACGTTGTGCCATCTTGTAATTCCTCCAACTTCATTCTATCTATTTTTGTAATACGAAACTCACTAGCTCAGTAAAGGCTACCTTTTCCTGATTGCCTGTTTCCATTTCCTTTACATTAACTGCCTGCTCTTCAAGCTCTGTCTCTCCAAGAACAATGACATATTTAGCCCCTTGGCGATCAGCCGTCTTCATTTGGGCCTTCATTTTGCGATCGGCATAATCCATATCTGCCGAAATACCATTTGCGCGGAATGCGCTCACTAGCTCAACCGCTTTTGCTTTTGCCGTTTCCCCCATGACAACAACATACATATCAAGTTGATCATTGTCTTCTAATGCTACACCTTCAGCTTCCAATGCCAAAAGCAGACGCTCGATTGAAAGTGCAAAGCCAATACCCGGTGCATCCGGACCCCCAATATCTTCTACGAGACCATTGTACCGGCCGCCGCCGCAAAGCGTTGTAATCGCCCCGAAGCCCGATGCCGTAGACATAATTTCAAATGCAGTATGGTTGTAATAATCAAGACCACGTACAAGATTCGGATCTACTTCATAAGGAATATTTAAACGATCTAAATAATCCTTTACTTTAGCAAAGTATTCAGCAGAATACGCTGTTAAATAATCCGTTAAAGCAGGTGCACTCGCCATCAGCGGATGTTCACGATCCACTTTGCAGTCTAGGATGCGCAGCGGGTTTTTCTCCAAACGTTTTTGACAATCCGAGCAAAATTCACCGATAGATGGCTCAAAGTGATTGATGAGTGCTGTACGGTGTGCATCTCGTGTTTCTTTATCACCTAATGAGTTGAGGACTAGTTTCAAATCCTTCAAACCGGCTTTTTTATAAATATCCATAGCAAAGGAGATGACTTCTGCATCGATTGCAGGATCTGCTGAACCAATCGCCTCCACGCCGAACTGCACAAACTGGCGGTAGCGTCCTGCCTGCTGCCGTTCATAACGGAACATTGGTCCGATATATGATAGCTTTACGGGCTGATCAGGCTGCCCGAACATTTTATGCTCCACATAGGCCCGCACAGCTGCTGCTGTTCCTTCTGGACGCAGTGTCAGCGAACGTCCTCCGCGGTCGGTAAATGTATACATTTCCTTTTGGACGATATCTGTTGTATCTCCTACACCGCGCTGGAATAATTCTGTTGATTCAAAAATTGGTGTGCGAATTTCCTTATAACGATACACATGGCTAAGATCGCGCAGCACCTTTTCTACTTGCTGCCACTTCTCAGATTGACCAGGTAAAATATCCTGCGTCCCACGAGGTACTTTAAAACTCATGAATTACACTTCCTCTCTTGTTTCTCTATAGCATTTCATTTATGAAATGACCGCTGGATAGGTAAAGTATTTAGTTCATTACTTTAAATAAAACTTTACTACCCGAGCAGCTTCACTATCGCAAAAATAAAAAAAGCTCCCGTCCCCTGCTTATAGCAAGGGACGAAAGCTGTAACTTCCGCGGTTCCACCCTAGTTGATGCACCATGCATCCACCTCGTAATCGGATAACGGCCGATTCCGTTTTTCCCTACTAAACGTTTGTTTTTCAGGAAAAAGCCTCCCAAGTGTTATTCGCATCATACATACTGCAGGAAAACTTTCAGCCCATGATTTTCCCTCTCTTATCAGCATTGGTACTTACTACTTGCTTGATCAACAGCGCTTAATTTTAGATTATACATAATCTTAATGTTGCATACCTGTCTTGTCAACTATTTTTTAGAAAGACATACCTCATTTGATATAAATAAAGAAGACAAATCGTTTTATATTAGCTAATATCTCCTATTATTTCCTTTTAACTAAAATAACTATAGATTTTAATACATAATTGCTTTTACAATGGAGATAGCCCGCTTCTACAAACATTTACTCTATTCATGTTGAAAGGAGGCCTGCATAATGAGACAAGCATTCCATCTATTCATTGTTTGTACACTCATCTTTTCTATCGCGTTGCCCACTGCTTCCAAGGCTGCCGGTGATGATATAGTCGTTACTGCTGAAGTCTTAAATCTCCGGGAAGGTCCAGGATTGTCTTATCCAATTCTTTTAAAACTCCAGGAAGGGGATACTGTTTCGACAATTGAACAAGCTGGAGATTGGATTCATGTTAAGGCAGGAAATACAGAAGGCTGGATCGCTGGCTGGATGACACGAGCAAACACGGAAACAGAAAGTAAGCAGGAGCAAAAAGTTATTATTTCCCAAGTTGATCATCTAAATGTACGTGCGGAACCTTCTCTTTCCTCAACCGTACTAACACAGTTGTCCTCAGGTAACGAAGCGACATACATAAAGTCACAGAACGATTGGATTCAAATTCAGTATGGAACAACTACAGGCTGGGTATCCAACCAATATGTAACTGTTAAGGAGCTTTCTAAAGCGGCAGCTGATGAAATGGCGGAGACACCAAATGAGGGCAATATATTCACGGTTACCGTGGATGCTGTAAATGTGAGAAAAAAAGCAGATTTAACGTCGAAGCGCGTTGGTGTGGCCTATCGAGGAGAACAGTTCAAAGTATTAGAACAGTCGAATAACTGGGTTCACATTCAATACAAAGATAATACAGAAGGCTGGATTTACAAATTCTACGGTTCTTTTGGAGCAAAAGAAACAAAATCTACTTCTAATGCGTCTTCTTCAAGCGGCAGTGTGACGGTCATATATGAAGGGACAAACCTTCGGGCAGAGGCTTCTACATCCGCTGCAATTGTTCACCGTGCAAACGCTGGTGAAACATATAGCATTGTTGAAACAGAAGGTGAATGGTACAAAGTTTCCGTGAGCGGAAATAAAACCGCATATGTCGCGAATTGGGTTGTCTCACCTACTGATTCAGTTCAGCAGCCCGCTGCCACTAAAAAGGCAGCCGTTAAAAGAAAAAAAGGAACCTTGAAAGGATTGACCATCGTCATCGATCCGGGGCACGGCGGGAATGACCATGGAACAACCGGCAGCAAAGGAACAGATGAAAAAGGAATTACGTTAAAAACCGCTGAACTGCTTAAATCAAAGCTTCGGGCAGCAGGTGCCGATGTCATTATGACCCGGGAATCTGATGTATATGTAGACCTACGGAAACGGGTTGCTGTTTCTCATCAGGTGGATGCCGATGCTTTCATCAGCCTTCATTATGATGCAACAGAAAATAGTTCTGTTTCTGGTATTACAACCTATTATTTAAACAGCAATCAGCAGGAGCTGGCACAGTATGTACATGCCAAACTCGCTAAAAAGGTAAATCTTCGCGATCGCGGAGTACAGCCAGGTAATTATCTAGTCCTTCGTGAAAACCGCCAAAAAGCTATTTTAATAGAATTAGGCTTTTTGAGCAATCCAAGTGAAGAGCGATCAATCACAACAGATTATTATCGTGAACAAGCAACACTTGGTATTTATGAAGGTATCCTTAATTATTTTGATTCCCAACTATAATAGTAAAAAAGGGCATGCTGATTCAGCATGCCCTTTACATATTGGAGAGCAACCTCTTGGCAATCATTTGGAACTCATCCGGCCCGATTCCTGGTGCAAACTCCTCAGGAAGCTCATCCAGTTCCGGTACTTTCCCTCCCTTAGGCATGCCTTCCACTACAAC
>JAPSKP010000114.1 GCA_031181585.1 Lysinibacillus sp. | reverse complement strand
GATCTTAAAATCGCTGAGAGAATATCAAGCGAAAGATTTATACGTTATGAGTTAACAAAAGATGCTGGTGGGAAAAGCACCCCGTTAGATGGAGCTAAGTCTATAATAATGCATGAAAAGGGAACCGTTTTTTCATCGCTAGGTATTGAAGTGAATGGCTATCTGTATGTAAGCTCAGAAGGAAGTAACGCCCTCAATAGTTGGCTCCCGGTGAATTTATTAAAGCCAATTAAGGATAACTTATAGATGAGGAATTATATAGCCTTCTTAATGAATAACTAGTAAAAGGGTTATTTTATTTGTTTGGTTTGTTGATGTATAGCTAGGGTGTTTAACAATATATTGAATAAAGCCTTGTTTATTAGCATGAGCGGATAAAGAATATGTTACCAGCGGCATATGCTATATATTATAGGTAGATAAAATCTCTAGTGGAAATGAGATGACTTATTTTCTATTAGTGAGGATGAGCTTGAATTTTACTCCCGGCAGCTATTTAGGGCAATAAAAAAAACACCCAGACCATATTTGGACTGGGTGTCTATAAAATATTGCTACATATGCTTTCTTAATGGCAAAAGCCACGATGCCGCGACATTATAGAAAGTTTTAAACCACACTTCTCAAAGTGGGTGTTCGCATAAGCTTTCCTGTTTATCCCGAGGTCAAATGAGCTCGGGCTCGCCATTTCAGCTTGGATATAAAACTCCCTGTTACTGTATAAAGGTTAAAACTTAATATTACACGTACAACGTAGCTTCGTTTATTATTGTATGATAAACATTAAAATTATGCAAGTAAGGGGCATTTGAGAAATTTGTCAAATAAAATGATAGGAATTTAGTATGAAGAATATTGGTTAAATTGCTTTCCTTTGTATAATGATTATATAGATATAATTTCTGTTTTCTTATGGTTGGAAAGAAGCTACTCAGCTGCCCAGACATTTTCAATCGTAATATCTTCATCGTATTCGATTGTGATCTTATAAGCTATTTCCGATCCGTCTGTTGTTTCAGACAGCGTATTTTCAATGTACAGCTCTTTATAAAGAACTTCATCGAGTTCATTTATTACAGTTTTGACATATTGAAAAAATTCCTTCTTTGATGTAAAAGGCTGCTCTGTATATACATGAATGTCTGCGTTCACAGGTAATTCGATTTTTGGTTTCCACTCAGCGCTGCGATCTACATAGCCTAGCGGTACCTGTACGTAGTAATATACTTCACTATCCAGCTTTGCTTCCGTCAGCAATTTCTGTACATAGGTTGTTCCTGCTTCAGAAAAAGTACTGCTCATTTCTACATCCTCCGAGTCATAACGAAGGGAATGATAGATGATTTCGTCCGGCTTCAAGCCTTTCCCAATCTCAATGGAATAATTGTATACTTGGTCATTCTTTTCATTCACAATATAATGAAAAGAATAGCTTTGATCTTTAAAGTTATAGCCGCTGTCTTTAATGGAATAGTTTTGCTCTGGATAGTATTTTTCCAAATAATCCAATGCATAATTTTTCGCAACCGCTTTAGAAATAGGGTTTCCATTAAAACTTATATAGAAAAATAAAATATAGCCTGTAATAGCGAGGGCGATGATTAGATAAACCCACTTTTTCAATGTCATAAGGACTCCTCCTTTTCTGTAATCTTCATCGTTAGCAGGGCAACGACAGCACCAAGTGCAGCAAATAGGGTATGAATAATGCCCATTAAAAGACTGCTGCCGAGAAGCATACCAAATAAGCCGGCGACAGAATCGTGGTTTTCTAAAGCCTGTGTGTACCATTGATGATAGGAGCCATAAGAAGCAATTGTATCATAAATTGACCAGATAATTATCGGTATCATTGAAATGAGAATTGTAAATATCCAGCTGCGGTAAAAATAAAATGTACTGAAGCCGAGGATAAAATAACTTAAAATAAATTGAAAGCTGTCGGCGAATATCGATGTACTCATTGCAAAGGCAAATGATAAGAGTACAAACAACAGCTGATAGATGGCAAGCTTTGAACGTACGTTCTTCATCATGGCAGCAGCCGTTTTTTTCGGCTTTATGGGCGCTGCTGGGAAAGCAGCAAGTGTCTCATTTGCCCGTGAACGGCATGATTCGCATGTGGAAAGATGGGTTTCTATCCAATCAACGGTCTCTTTATGTAATAAATCTTCTTCATAGAGTGGAAGCAAATCTTCGACAATACGGCAATCATTCATTCAGATCCCTCATTTCCTTTTGTAATTTATTTTTTAGACGATGAAAGGCGACTCTTGTATAATTTTCACTTTTGCCTGTCAGCTCGCCAATCTCCTTAAATGATAAATCACCATAAATTCTCAGCAGGATGATCTCACTTAGATGAGGGTCTAGCTTTCCAATCTTCATCAGAAGGCTCTGTATATCTTCCTTCAGTTCGATTTGCTGCTCGGGTGTAAGACTAGCTGTAATAGGCTCAATTTCTAATTTTTCAACCAATGCCTTCTCATATTTTTTAGATCGATAATGCTTCTTTAAAAGATTGCGGGCAATGGCAAACATCCATGTAGATAGGGTCGATTGACCGTTGAAACGGTGCAGGCTCTTACTTGCTTCATAAAAGACATCCTGAGTGAAATCCTCGGCCAATGCTGTATTGGCTGTTTTTAAATAGAAAAATGTGAACAGCTTTGGATGGATGTCTCGATATATCTGCTCCAGCTCTTCCATGATGCTGCCATCCTCCTTTTTCTGTCCTTTCAAATCATTAGTACCATCTTAATCCATTTCGTTACATGTATGTGAAAAAAATAAAAGAGTGCTGCTCTATTACATCTAAGCAGCAATCTTTAAAGAAGAAAGTTAATTTTTCCCAGTAAAAAAAGCCTTCCATTCTAACTGGAAAACTTTACGAGCAGTTATTTGTTTTTTAAAATTTCTTCCGTTAAGGTCACAATATCAATCTGTGTATCCTCAGCCACTGCATCTTTCAAAATTTCATGGCGAAAGTATTTGACACTGTTTGGAAGAGGCAGATCAAGTAATTTTGCTAAAGCCTGCTGATACATAATAACAAATTCCTTGTCCGTATTACCGCGCTTCAATTCGGCAAATGCTTCATAGAATTGGTCGAGTTTGTCGGCAAATTCGAGAAGGCGTCCTTCCAGTGTATTATCTTTTCCTTCTTTCATCCGGTCAAAAAAGACTTCTTGGAATTCAGGTGGAATCTCTTCTGCAATGAAATTCTCCATCATTTTCTCCTCGACGACCGTCAGCATTTCTTTTAATTTGGGACTTGCATGTTTAACAGGGGTTTTAATGTCACCAATGAAAACTTCCGCAAAATCATGATTAATTGTTTTTTCATAGAGTGACTTCCAATTCACCGCCGCTCCATGCATTTCTTCAATCGTAGCAAAGAACATAGCATACTGGGAAACCTTCCATGAGTGGGCAGCCACATTATGTTCCTCAAATTTAAAACGGCCTGGTGCCCGGATAATCCGCTCTAGGTCATTTAAGCTTGTAAAAAATGTATGAATACCGATAATAATCACTCCTTTAACTGCATCGTATTATATTTATTCCCCAATTCGCGCAGAATTTACACGGTTTTAAAAAAGATTAATAGGCGCTCAATAATTTCTTCTTTTGCCTATCCGAATAAAGTGTAAGCACCAGCTAGGAGAAGTGGAAAATGAAGGGATAATACCCCGCTAAATAAAGCGGAGTATCATTTTACTATGCTTGGATATCGATGATCTGGCCCTTGTATGGATGAGCAGCGGGCTGCTGTGCTGACATATCCTCGAGCATTTCAACTGCTCCGGCCGCACCCATATTTAAAGATTTGTCCAGTATACCCATTTGAAGTGTCTGCTGTAATTGGGCTACCTGAGCCGACAGATGTGAGTTAATCTCCATGAATTCGCCTCCTTTATATATATATCGGTCTCATTAGTCTCTAGTTCATTTCATTAAACATTACAATTTGTTGTTATTTACGCGCCGTCTGTTAATACCTTGTAATAGAAATTACCAGTTCAAAAAAATGCCAGAGCGGAAGAATCAAGGATTCAAGATGAAAATCCTTAAATTTCTATTGAATATTTGGTAAATAGTGGACACTATACGAAATATGAATGTAATGCTAGTAACGTGTTGTCGTTATAAAGCTGCAATCTTCCTACTGTAAAGTTAGTTTCAGAGTTTGCGAGTGACCCCCCGAAAGAATGGGGCGCAAAAATTTAACTGAACAGAGCAATGGAGGAAATGAAAGCTATGAAGAAAACGTTCTTAACATTAGCAACAGCATTTACGGTAAGCGCAGGTGCATACGCAGCAAATACTGAAGCAGCTACGCACACTGTTCAATCCGGGGAATCACTTTGGTCAATTTCACAACAATATAATACATCGGTTGATGAGTTGAAGACATTGAATCATTTGAATTCCAATCTTATTATCCAAAATCAGCAATTAGAAGTTTCGGGCGAGGGGAATTCAACTTCAAAAAATGGCATTCACATCGTTCAACCTGGAGATACATTATTTAAAATTAGTAGGGCATACAACGTAACGGTCGATCAATTGCTGGCCTGGAACAATATATCAACACCTAATTTGATTTATGCTGGAGATACAATTACGATATCGGCAGGAGCGGCGCCCTCACAGCCAAAACCTGAAGTACAACAGGGGACACAAGATGTAGCTGGCGAGGCGATCCAAACAATGACAATGACGGCTACAGCCTATACAGCGTACTGTGATGGCTGTTCAGGCGTTACAGCGAATGGAACAGACCTACGTGCGAACCCGAACGCGAAGGTCATCGCAGTTGATCCAAGTGTCATTCCATTAGGTACAAGAGTATGGGTTGAAGGCTACGGTGAAGCAGTCGCAGCTGATACAGGAAGCGCTATTAAAGGCAATACAATTGATGTATTCATCCCATCGAAAGAAGGGGCACTTGCCTGGGGCCGTAAATCAGTGAAAGTTACAATTTTAAAATAATATTTATGAAACCATCTTCCTTCTATTAAGGAAGGTGGTTTTTATATTTCTATAATAGATATATTGATTGCATAAAGTATCAAAAAAATGTCGCATTATTAGAAAGCGCTTACAATGCATAGGCCGTTTAGCTGTTAAAGAAGAGAAATTTCTCTTATTAATGGAATTCTTCTGCAAAATAATACTTTTATCTATATAAAGATTTTTCAATATTGTTTGACATTTGTATATTGTCCTATGTAAAATAGACCTATCTTTGAGTTTAGGAGGGGGACTTCGATAATGAAAAAGAATAAGCTTTTATTATTCATGTTCTTAAGCGTATTTGCCTTAATTTTGGCGGCATGTGGCGGAGATGATTCATCAAGCGATTCTAATGATACGTCAAGCAACGGAGGCGATACAGCTTCTGATGAAAAAGATTATGGTGTGAAATTCTTAAGTATTTTAACAGGTGGTACACAAGGTACATACTATGCTCTTGGTGGTACTTTTGCGGACCTTATCTCTACAGAAACTGGTGTGAAAACTACAGCTGAGGTATCTCAAGCATCCGCTGCTAACATGACAGGTTTACAAGAAGAGAAAGGCGAGGTCGCTTTTGTACAAACGGATATCGCTTTTTATGCAACAGAAGGTAAGGAAATGTTCGAGGGAAAACCAATCGACACAATTTCAGCATTAGGCGCATTATACCCAGAAACAATTCAGTTGGTTACATTAGCTGATTCTGGTATTAAATCTTATGAGGATTTAAAAGGTAAAAAAGTGTCTGTAGGTGCTCCAGGATCTGGTACTTACGCAAATGCAGAACAATTATTAGAGATTCATGGCTTAACAATGGATGATATTGAAGCACAAAATCTTGACTTCGGTGAATCTGCTGACAGTATTGCATCAGGCCAAATTGATGCTGCTTTCATTACAGCTGGTTATCCAACAGGTGCTGTTGAAGCATTAAATGCAACAAATGAAGTAAGTATCATTCCTGTATCTGCTGAAAAAGCTCAGGAGCTAATTGAGAAGTATCCTTACTATGCTGTAGATACAATTCCAGCAGGTACATATGGCCTTGCTGAAGATGTACCTGCTGTATCAGTTCTTGCAATGTTAGCTGTTAACAACGATCTTTCTGAGGACCTAGTATACGCAATGACAAAAGCCATCTATGATAATACAGACAAGATTGGTCATGCAAAAGGTGCCCTAATCAAAGCTGAAACGGGATTAGAAGGCATTGGTATCGATATACACCCAGGTGCTCAAAAGTACTTTGACGAAGTAAACAACTAATTGTTATGAGCTCTGTAGCACGCTGTTGCAGAGCTCTTTTCCTATGAGAAGGTTGAATATGATGAAAAAGGTGCTTGTTCCCTTAACTTTAGCTATAGCTATCGTTTTTTTGTTTATACCATTATTTCCAGTATTTAGTTTTACGGAAACAAGGACAGAAAACCCTGATATGTATTATGTATCCCTAAAAGAGGAGTCAAGTTTTCAGTTTGTTTTTACCCACTCAATCCATTTGACAGATGTAGTGGAAACATACAGGGTATTGCCTACATACGCAATTCGGCCAATCTCTATGAGTTATTCAGACGTAGCGATTGGAATGCCAGGCTATGCAGAGGAAGGTCAAACACTGATTTATGAGGATGGAATTTATACATTGTATTATGAAGACACGTCTTTGTCTGATTTCACCTTATACATTGGTGATGTTGACTATGCTCTGAACTTCATGTATCGTGGGAAAACTTATGACTTAAAACATAACCTCATACGAGGCAAGTCTTATTTATTTAAGATTAAAAAAGTTTCGTTTTATGAAAAATTGAAAGGAGAAGTGTTACATGGCGGATAAGAAAGAGATAAAAGATGAAAAGTTTGAACAGTTATCTGAAGCCGATCAACAGGCTTTGCTTGAAAAATATGATATTGAGTCTAATACTCGTAACGTCGGCGGCATTTTCCGTTGGGTTATTTACTTCGGATTATTAGCGTTTTCATTATTCCAGCTGTATACAGCAATTTTTGGAGTGTTTCCGGCTCAAATTCAGCGTACAATCCACTTGGGCTTTGGGTTGACGTTCATATTCCTGCTATTCCCGGCCCGCCGGAAAGCGCGTAAAGATAAAATTCCTTTCTATGATTTTATTTTAGCAATTCTAGCAATAGTCATAGGGTCTTACTGGACAATCAACTATGAGCGTCTCGTTAAATCGGTTGGTCAATTGGAAACAATGGATTTCTATATTGGGCTGCTGGCTATTGTACTTGTTTTGGAAGGGGCGCGTCGCGCAGTAGGATTGCCGATTACTATCATTGCGGCGCTGTTTTTAGCGTATGCGTACTATGGCCAGCACATGCCGGATTTCCTGGCACATCGGGGGCAGGATTTAGAAAGTCTTTCAAATTTAATGTTCTTCTCGACAGATGGGATTCTTGGTACACCGATTAGTGTATCAGCAACATTCATATTTGTGTTCCTGTTATTTGGAGCATTTCTTGTGAAAACAGGAGTAGGTCAGTACTTTAATGATTTGGCAGTGGCCCTTGCTGGTAAATTGACGGGCGGTCCAGCAAAAGTTGCAATCTTCTCCTCAGCGTTACAAGGAACAATTTCAGGTTCATCGGTAGCGAACGTTGTAACATCGGGTTCATATACAATTCCAATGATGAAGAAACTAGGATATAAAAAGGAATTCGCAGGTGCCGTTGAAGCAGCAGCATCGACAGGTGGCCAATTAATGCCGCCGATTATGGGTGCGGCTGCCTTCTTGATGGTTGAGTTTATAGGCCGTGGTGTGACATATTGGGAAATTGCAAAGGCAGCGGCTATCCCGGCATTGCTTTACTTTACAGGTATATGGATTATGACACATTTTGAAGCGAAGCGTTTAGGTCTGAAAGGCTTAACGGATGAAGAAATGCCGAATCGTAAAGAAGTGTTAATGAAAATTTACCTTTTGATTCCTATCCTTTTAATTATCGTATTAATGCTGACAGGAGTTCCTGTAATGCATGCAGCTCTTTATGGAATTCTTGCTAGTATATTAGTAGGGATGTTCAATAAGGATACGCGCTTGGGACCATTGGATATTATCGATGCCTTGGTTGAAGGGGCACGTACGGCGCTTGGAGTGGTAGCAGCTACAGCCTGTGCAGGAATCATCGTTGGGGTAGTTGTAAAAACAGGCCTTGGCTTATCGCTGGCGAACAGTCTAGTAAAACTGGCTGGCGGAAGCATTCTATTGACTTTGTTCTTAGTTATGATTGCTTCGTTGATTTTAGGTATGGGGGCTCCGACAACGGCAAACTATGTTATTACGTCGACGATTGCGGCTCCTGCTATCATCACGCTGCTTGCACCTAACACACCAAATGAATTGGTGCCGCTTGTTGTCGTGATGTCAGCGCATTTCTTTGTATTCTACTTTGGTATCATTGCCGATATAACCCCGCCAGTTGCGCTGGCCGCCTTTGCTGCGTCAGGGATATCGGGTGGTGATCCGATTAAGACAGGTGTGAATTCAGCGAAGCTTGCAATAGCTGCTTTCATCATCCCGTACATGATCGTCTTCTCTCCGGCATTGCTGATGATTGATGTCACAGTAACGCAGATTATTTGGGTAACATTTACGGCCATTATGGGGATGATTGCAATCGGTTCTGGAGTTATCGGCTACTGGTACCGTAAATTGATGTGGTTTGAACGTCTTATCTTAATTGCTGCCGGTCTTGCCATGATTTATCCGGAATCCGTTTCAGATATTACAGGGATGGTTGTCTTCGGTATCATGTTTGTGATTCAGTTTATTGGCAATAAAAAAGGTAAAGGGCCAAAATTGGCTGCTTCCTAAAAAAATAGCCGGCTTATGTATTTGCATAAGCCGGCTGTTTTTGTTTAGATGGACAAAAAGGAGGTTGACTTATGGATATTATTATTGCCTGTAATAAACAACTCCCTATACGCTACTATCCAGATGAGGGTGTGTGGATTAGAAGAGGTACTCATTTTTCTGATCGCCGGCTTCCTTTTTTTGTAGAGATAGAAGTGGGGCGTCAAGTCCAATGTCTTCATGACTATATTGCTGAAATTGAAAGCCAATATAAAACGTTTGAGTTGGAGGTTATTGTAAGGAATGAAGCATTTAAAAGCGCTGTAGAAGCGTTATTGTCCTATGGCTCTCTTGAGGAAGGGCGAATTTATATAGCGAAATAATATCAAGAAGAGATATGTTTAATACTTGTTATGCATAAGGTGAATAAAGAACTTGCATAAGAGGAAATTCCCTTGTATAGTTTAATTATTAGAAAATTCTAACTATAGGGGTGTGAGACATGACTGATTTACTGCTGTCACGCTTTGAAACATATTTGCTCGATGAGGAAGTGGAAATGGAAACTGTCACTTCAGAAATGGAGGAGCAACAGGAATATTTGCCACAAGAACCACCACAATATCCACAAGGCTTCTTTTCAAGCTTGTAAGGGTCGGCGCTAGCCGGCTTTTTTTATTTGGAGAATATGTTTTAAAGAAGTTAGAAGGAATGCTGCTGTTTATTT
>JAPSKP010000025.1:31456-40901 GCA_031181585.1 Lysinibacillus sp. | reverse complement strand
TGCACAATGAAACGTTTATCCAGTTTTGAAGGAACAAGAAAAAGTGTTAATTTAATTTTAAAAAACACTTGTAATAAGCACGAAAAGTGCTATAATAAATCTTGTCTTTAATATAGTGAAGTGATGATGGCAGAGAGGTCACACCCGTTCCCATACCGAACACGGAAGTTAAGCTCTCTAGCGCCGATGGTAGTTGGGGGCTTCCCCCTGTGAGAGTAGGACATCGCTTCGCAACCAGACTCAACCTGTATAGGTTGGGTTTTTTTATTGTTCAAAAAGCCCTCAACCACCAAACACCGAAGGTGAGCCCGGCGCGTAAGCGAAAAGTTTATCTTATAAAAAGAATCGAAAGCTACGGGTTATAATCCTCGAGCAGGGGGAGGGCCAAGAAGGACAAGGAAACAAGAGAGCGACAGAAGGAACGTACTCGGTACGTGACTGAAAGAGTGAGCGCAGATAATGCCGTCATTCGTCGGTCATCGTGCTGCGATGATAGCATCGATGGTAGTTGGAGGGCGCCCTGTGAGAGTAGGACATCGCTTCGCAACTAAAACCCAATTTATTAAAATTTGGTTTTTTGTTTATAAATATGAGAAAAAAAGGGAGATAACCTGTTTGTTATATTCCCTTTTGTTCTCGGTTCTATTATTTTTACTTATATTAGAATTCTAATACATTTCTAATTTCATTCAAATAAGATTGGCTGATTGGCAGTTCTGTGCCATCTTTCATTTTGACGATAAAGTTAGAAGTAATGTCCCTATAAATTCTTTGAATGAAATAGATATTAATAATATACGACCTGTGTATGCGGATAAAAATATCTGGTAATCGTAATTGAAGCTCCTTTAATGTTACATTTGTTTTATATTGTCCTCCCTCTTTATAAAACCATGTTTTCTTCTGAAGACTTTCAATATGGGAAATCTGTTCAATAGGGATGGGACTCCATTCCTCATTTTGCTTTCCTGTTAAAAAGCGATATATATCTGGACTGTTTACTTTAAAGTGAGGAGGCAGCACAATAATAAGTGCTCCCTTTATGCCATCAAGTAAGATAGGATATCCAATTGCATAATAAGGAGTTTCAAATAGTGAACTATCCATTACAGCATCTACTTTACTATTTGTTTGCAATACTTTATAGGCCACGCTGTCAGGGGGGATAGGCGAGCCAACCTTTAATGAAATTTTATGACATCCAGACTCAAAATAAATAAACGTATCCTTTACGGCAATGGCAATCGAAGCATCCTCTGGAATCCAATCTTCTAATATAGCTTTATACTGTCCTACACTTTCTTTTCCCATATTGAAATTATGCCAAGTCATTTTTATATATCCTCCCCTGTGTTAACTGTTTTTTCGTATTTCATCCTTCATATCCCCTTTTTCGTCATAATATTCTAACATTTTATCAAAAAATAATGAAAATTAAAACGTACTGTTATATATTAATTTACAACAAGTAGTTCTGTTATGGAACAGGGGTGAAGTTATTTTCCTGACAGAATAACTATTAACTACAAATGGGAAGGTGGAAATTTATCATGTCAACTCGACAAGAAAAGATTGAAGCAATTAAAAAAGATTGGGCTGAAAATTCACGTTGGAAAGGTATTGAACGCCCATACGCAGCAGATGAAGTAGTTAAGTTACAAGGATCAGTTGTAGTGGAACAAACATTAGCAAAACGCGGTGCTGCTCGCCTCTGGAATTCATTACATGACGAACCGTTTATCAATGCGCTTGGTGCATTGACTGGTAACCAGGCAGTACAACAAGTGAAAGCGGGCTTAAAAGCTATCTATCTATCAGGCTGGCAGGTAGCGGCTGATGCAAACCTTTCTGGTAATATGTATCCGGACCAATCTCTATACCCTGCAAACTCTGTACCTGCAGTAGTAAAGCGTATTAACCAGGCGCTTCAACGTGCTGACCAAATCGATCAGGCAGAAGGACGTGAAGGTTTCGACTGGTTCGCCCCAATCGTAGCTGATGCAGAAGCAGGATTTGGTGGACCATTAAATGTATTTGAGCTTGTGAAGGGTATGATTGAAGCAGGTGCAGCAGGTGTTCACTTAGAAGACCAACTGGCTTCGGAGAAAAAATGTGGTCACCTAGGTGGCAAAGTATTACTTCCAACTCAAAATGCAGTACGCAATTTAATTTCAGCTCGTCTTGCTGCCGATGTAATGGGCGTAGATACAATCTTAATTGCTCGTACAGATGCAGATGCAGCTGATATGGTAACTTCGGATATCGACCCACGCGATGCAGAGTTCATTACTGGAGAACGTACACCTGAAGGCTTTTTCCGTACAAAACCTGGTATCAAACAAGCAATCGCTCGTGGTTTAGCATATGCACCATACGCTGATTTAATCTGGTGCGAAACTTCAAAACCGTCTCTTGAGGAAGCACGTGAATTCGCTGCGGCAATTCATGAAAAATTCCCAGGTAAAATGCTTGCTTATAACTGCTCACCATCATTCAACTGGAAAGCAAATCTTTCAGAGGAAGAAATTGCTGAGTACCAACGCGAACTAGGGAAATTAGGATACAAGTTCCAATTTGTAACATTAGCTGGTTTCCACAGCTTAAACAAAGCAATGTTCGAATTAGCTGCAGACTACAAAGACAACGGTATGGCTGCATACTCAAAACTTCAACAAGCGGAATTTGCGCTTGAAGAAAAAGGCTACACAGCTACTCGCCACCAACGTGAAGTAGGTACTGGCTACTTTGATGAAGTATCACAAGTTATTTCTGGCGGTACATCTTCAACAACTGCTATGGCTGGTTCTACTGAAACTGAACAATTCGTATAATATCAGCTGTTTGGGCAACTCTAAGCAAACAGCAGTGGAAAGACGAAGACTAGTTTAATAGTGTATATCCACATTTACCCATTGAATGTGGATATACCTTAACATACACAAAGGTAGGGGATTTTGAGTATGAATCAAGCTACAACAGGCAAACTGAAAATTGTAGGTGAAATTACACCACAGGTAGAACAAGTGCTTACACCTGAAGCAATCGAGTTTCTAACTCAGCTTCACGAAAAGTTTAATGACCGACGTAAAGAATTGCTGAAACTCCGTGCAGAACGTCAAAAACGTCTAGATACTGGGGAGAAACTCGACTTCTTACCAGAAACGAAGCATATTCGTGAAGGCGAATGGACGATTGCTCCACTTCCAGAGGATTTACAAGACCGCCGTGTTGAGATCACAGGTCCTGTAGATCGTAAAATGGTGATCAATGCATTAAACTCAGGGGCAAAGATGTTTATGGCATGTTTTGAAGATGCCTCTTCACCAACATGGGAAAACATGATTAGCGGACAAATCAATATGCATGATGCGGTTCGCCGTACAATCGCGTATACAAACCCGGCAAACGGCAAGGAATATAAGCTGAACGAAGAGACAGCTGTTTTATTAGTGCGTCCACGAGGTTTACATCTCATAGAAAAAAACGTGACAGTAAATGAGGAGGTAATGTCAGGAAGTCTGTTCGATTTCGGATTATACTTCTTCCACAATGCAAAAGAAGCAATCGCTCGGGGTACAGGTCCGTACTTCTATTTGCCTAAATTAGAAAGTCATTTAGAGGCTCGCTGGTGGAACGAAATCTTTGTATTTGCACAAGATTATATCGGTATCCCGCAAGGTACAATTAAAGCAACTGTATTAATCGAGACGATTCCAGCAGCATTTGAAATGGACGAAATCCTATATGAATTGCGTGAGCATTCAAAAGGATTGAATTGTGGACGCTGGGATTATATCTTCAGCTTCATTAAGCGCCTCCGTAACCAGCCAGAAGTGGTACTGCCGGATCGCGGGCAAGTGACGATGACGGTGCCATTCATGCGTGCATACACACAATTATGCATTCAGACGTGTCATAAACGCAACGCTCCAGCGATGGGTGGTATGGCTGCTCAAATCCCTGTAAAAGGGGATGATGAAGCAAATGCTGCAGCATTCGCAAAAGTGGCGGAAGACAAACGTCGCGAAGCAACTGATGGCCATGATGGTACATGGGTAGCTCACCCTGGTATGGTCCAAACTGCGATGGAACAATTTGATGCCATCATGACAACACCTAACCAAATTCACAAAAAACGTGAAGATGTGTCTGTAACAGCGGATGATTTGCTAGCAGTTCCAGAAGGTACAATTACTGAAGAAGGTCTTCGAGTGAATTTAAATGTTGGGGTTCAATATATCGCGTCGTGGTTGCGTGGTCAAGGAGCAGCACCAATTCATAATTTAATGGAAGATGCTGCAACAGCGGAAATCTCCCGCACACAAGTATGGCAATGGATTCGCCATCCGAAAGGTATCCTGGAAGATGGACGCAAAGTAACAATGGAGCTGGTGCTTCAAGTGCTTGAGGAAGAACTTGTAAAAATTAAAGAAGCTGTTGGGGAACAAGCTTATGAAGGCGGTCGTTATGTAGAAGCGACTGAGCTATTCAAAACTTTAATTGAACAAGATGAGTTCGTTGAGTTCTTAACGCTTCCTGGCTATACAAAAGTTAACTGATTATTTGTTCGTTAGACATGAAAATTCTACTATCATAAGTTCGTTAAGAGCGCCCTTGCTTCAAGTTTTACGGAGTTGGGCAGGGGTGTGATTTTGAATATGGGCTGCCTCCCATAAAATAATATATATAGCGTTCAAACAAGGGGTCTATTATAGAAGAATTGTGTAAGGTTCTTATATAAATTAGGAAAAGTGTCTTTCCGGTCATGATGGGGCTGGAAAGACATTTTTTTATAATTATTACCTTGGAAAATATGTGGAAGGTTCTATTGCAAAACTTTTCAGACAATACTAGTATGGGACTATCAGGGGTAGTACGGCTCAAGGGGGAGAAGGAGAATGAAGAATAAGGAAATTTTACTTGTACCAGGACCAACACCGGTTGTTGATGAAATTTATGAGGCACTGGCCAGTGAAACAAGAGGTCATACGGACCCGCGCTTTGTTGCTATTTATAAACGCGCTATTGAAAACACGAAAAAGTTGTTCAATACGGATGGAGAAGTGTTTGTTGTAGCAGGATCCGGAACATTGGCCATGGAAATGGCAATTGTCAATACAGTAGCAGAAGGCGAACGGCTGCTGGTTATCAGTCATGGTTACTTTGGTGATAGATTTATCTCGCTGTCCAAAGCATTTGGTATTGAGGTAGATATATTGCAGGCTGAGTGGGGAAAACGGGTCGACGTCGCTTTTGTAAAAGAAAAGCTGTCGACAGGGGCGTATAAAGCAGTGACAATTACGCATGCAGATACTTCAACAGGTGTCTCTTCAGATCTAGAAGCATTAATCCCGATCATTAAAGAGGCAGGCGCTCTAGCAATTGTCGATGGGGTTGTGGCGACAGCCGCTCTTCAAGAAGATATGAGCAAGGCTTACGGTGGAAATGAAGACTATAAAATTGACATCGTCTTAACAGGTTCACAGAAGGCAATAGGCATACCGCCGGGCTTGGCCATTATAGCGTTCAGCCAACAGGCAATTGCTGCAAGAGAAGCACTAGGTACAGTACGGGCTTACTATGCAGATATTGAAAACTGGCGGCCAGTTATGGATAATCCAGCAAGCTACTTTGCGACACCGCCTGTAAATCTCATTTATGCATATGATAAGGCACTTGACATCGTTTTGACAGAAGGAATGGAGAGACGTGAACAACGGCATATATCATATGGGCGTGCGGTACGTACAGCTCTTCGCACGTATGGATTGATGCCGCTTGCTGATGAAATGGCAGCTGCTCCAACATTAAGTTGCATCCTCTATCCGGAAGGCGTAGATGATACAAAATTCAGAAGCAGTCTGGCAGCCCGAGGCGTCATTGTAGCAGGTTCTTTGGCCCACCTAGCAGGGAAAGCCTTCCGTATCGGTCATATGGGGAATACGAAAGAAGAACAATTAGCGGAAGCTATTACAGCTATTGGAGAAGTACTGGGTGAGCAAGGAATAAAAGTAGATATACAAGAGGCTGTAAAAATATTTAATAATACGATAGCCAGAGAGAGTAAGGCAGCTTTATAATAGCGTCATCTTCTGCTTCTGAAAAGTGAGCAGACGGAAGAAAGCTTTCTTCTGTCGAGAGGAATAAAATGTTAATGAATTAAAGCAGAAAGTCATACCTGGATCATAACAGAGAGGCAGTCCAATAAGTCTAGTTTATTGGACTGCCTTTTGCCTTTTCTAAAAAAGAGATCAAGAAATCTCTGGTAGAGTATTTTCCCTTTAATTATAAAAATTGAGTTAGAATAGAGGTAGGTCAATTCTTGAAAGGGAGAATGTACAGTGGGGGATATAATTGTAGTTATACCTGCATTGAACCCTTTACAGTCGCTCTTATTATTAATCGAACGGCTGAGGTCGGCGGAAATTAAAAAAGTACTTATCATCAACGATGGAAGCGATGAAAAATACAAAGCTATCTTCGAAGAGCTAAAAAATCAGCCGCATTGTATTGTGCTTGAGCATAAGCAAAATGCAGGAAAAGGGCGTGCATTAAAAACGGGTTTCGAATATATTATAAAGCATGAGAAAGAGATAGAGGGCTTGCTAACGGTAGGTGCTCATGGACAACATACATTCGAGGATGTAGAACGAATGCTTGAATCTGCAAAGCTTTTCTCTGATGGCATTGTACTTGGAGTACGCCAATTTAGGTCAAGAGAGATGCCATTGCTGAGCTTTGTAGGAAACCGCGCAGCTTCTATTTTATTCGAATTGTTGTTTCATCATCGCTTGCTTGATATACAGACTGGGCTTCGGTATATCCCAAGGCGTGAACTGTTATGGCTGCGCAACGTAGATGGAGAGCAGGCAGATTTTGATACAAATATGCTAGTGCAGGCCGTTCAACGAGAAATTCCGATTTATGAAATTCCAATTGGCGAAGCCCGGGTAAGGAAAAACTCCATTATCCATTATGATGAGGCCATTGGAACGAGAGAAATGCTGCAACAAATATGGAAAACATTTTTAAAGAGCAAATCTATGAAGGGGTGAAACTTTTTTCTATGTGTTTCGTACATATTAATGAGTGCTACAGGGTTACCAATCATCCTTGCAGGGAATGAATAGACTGTAGTACTTATTTTTTTATCTAGGGGGCATTTTTATGGACCAAAATCAATCAATGGAGCAAATGATTGCAGGTAAGGAAAAACATTTTTCAGATGAAGGATTTTTTCATACATTGAAAAAATATGGAACGAAGATGGGCTTTAAAGGCTTGCATGCAGCAGCAACATTATACATGGCATTGAAAAGTCCAAATATGTCAAAGGCCAATAAAATGATTATCCTAGGCGCACTCGGTTATTTCATTCTTCCAATCGATGTAGTAGCTGATCTTTTACCGGTAGTGGGATTATCGGATGATTTAGTAGTGATGACTGCTGCTTTGACGAAGGTGTTCATGAGTATTGATGATGAAATGAAAGCGGACGCACATGCGCTGTTGAAAAAAACATTAGGTGAACATTATGATAATAACGAGATGCAGGCTGAAAAATTATAATAGGACAAGTAGATTTCGTCTAGGGACGGAATCTTTTTATTTAGATAAAAAATGCGGTATCGTAAAAGAAAAGAATAGGAAAGGATAAAAAAGCATGGAATATACAGATCCAGTCAAAAACCGGGTGAAGCGAATAGAAGGACAGCTGCGCGGTGTTTTAAAAATGATGGAAGATGGAAAGGATTGTAAAGATGTCGTTACACAATTATCGGCGGTGCGCTCCGCAGTGGACCGTACGATTGGTGTTATTGTCAGTGAAAATTTAGTAGAATGTGTACGTCAGGCGGAAGGGAATGAAGGCAAGGTGGACGAAATGATTAAAGAGGCGGTCAACCTTGTCGTGAAGAGCCGCTGATAGATTGGGGAGAGATGTATGTTAAAACGAATCACATTTCTTGTTATTTTAGTCGTGTTTGCCAAGCCGGTGTATGATGAAGTCTCAGAATTTCTAGATGTTTATGTGCCAACCGAAAACGTCACCGTAGAGATGGCTGAACCCATCAAAGCAGAACGTATGTCAGAACAGCAGCCTATAGAAACAGCAAATCAGACAGAACAAATCGCCCTAGCAGCAAAACCAGAAAAAGTAGAAAGTGCAGAACAATTAGCAGACGCATTTTTTTATCATTTCAGCAGATTGGATACCGAGTTTACAATTGAGTATAGAGGAAGCACAGCAGAGATCGAGCGCCTGCTGACAGACGCGACAGAAGAGGCTGCTCAGCGTGATACTTATATCGCCGGGCATTTATCGAATCGTGAAATGGAATACGAATACAGCAAAACGAAAGCTACTATTCGAGTAACGCAGAGTTATCTAACAAATCCACAGCAGGAGCAGATGGTAGAAGGAATTACAGCATCGATTGTGTCCACGCTGCGCCCGGAGGAAATGACGGATTTTGAAAAAGTAAAGTTCGTAAACGATTATATTGTGAAGAACACCGAATATAGTGAGGAATCAGTTGCCAGCTCCCACAGTGCTTATGCTGTTGCCCACGAAGGAAAAGGGGTATGCCAGGGCTATGCGTTGTTTGCTCAGAAACTGCTTCAGGCATTAGGTATGGAATCAATGTATGTTGTAGGGGAGGTCTATACGGGAGGACATGCATGGAACCTTGTAAAGGTCGAGGGAGAATGGTACCACCTTGATACGACTTGGAATGACCCTGTACCTGACCGCGGCACCGGTGTTCGCTATGATTATTTCCTGTTGAATGACCGGGACATGAGAGTTGATCATTCATGGGAGGCAACGGACTATCCAAAGGCAGAAAGTTCCACATACAGCTATATGCATGCTGTGCAGGATAGCTATGAACATGGAGAGTATATTTATTTCAGTAATTCTGAAGACGAAAATAAGCTTTACAAATTAAATAAGGCAACAGGTAAGATGGCCCAAGTAGCGGATATCCGCGCTCTTTATATTGTAGGTGCGGGTGATTGGCTATATTTCAGCAATTATTCAAAAGGAGCCTACTTATCAAAAATACGATTAGATGGTACAGAGCTTACAACACTTTTCAAAGAAGAGGTACAAGACCTGTTCATTGAAGGAGATTATGTATACTTTACAGCTGAAAGCGGAGCCAAAAAAGTTGCACTTGAAGCTTACTAAGCAAATTGCCTAGTAAGCTTTTTTCACTGTGGTTTTTTCAGTGATCGTTATTTATTTGGGGAAAATGGGTAAGTCTCATCAAATAAAGTATGAATATGCCCCTAATAATAAATTACCTTGTCTTTAGGACAGAAGAATTATTTTCTTATAATACAGATAATTCTTATAAAAATGGTTGACATTTGGAAATGAATTATTTAACATAAAATTCAACAATAGAACTTTATAAAAGCTCACTAGATAACTAGAGGCTCC
>JAPSKP010000025.1:0-31356 GCA_031181585.1 Lysinibacillus sp. | reverse complement strand
AACTAGAGGCTCCCTATCTGCTGAAGATATGGGAGCCTTTTGTTTTAAGGTAAATAAGGAGGCGTTACAAGAGATGACAATTGAAATAGAGCATGAACAAATTTTGTATTTACCAGATCTCCGTTTTGCAAAATGGTGTGAAGAGGCATTTGCCATTAACCGCGGCGTTTATAACACAATTGATGAAAAGCTCTTTGAAGCCGGATATAGAAAAGTTGAGGATAGAAGAAGAGCTATCGTCTCATTTCTTCAGCAAAATGTGCAGCCAGTAAGTGACAAGAAATATTATACATTTGGTTCAGGGAAGCTCTCTGTTGCACTGCATCAGTTCAGTAACAAAAAATTTTTAATTTAATAACCTAGTAAAATCATTTGTTTAGTTAAGTATAAAAGAAAAGGGAGGTTTTCTTATGACAAATATAGTCATCATTAATGGAGCTAATGCTCATACATCCAGAGTAAATGCCATTCAGCAACATATTCAGCAGGCAGCAGAAGTGGTGTCTATCATAGAGGTGCACCGACTACCTGCGGAGGATCTGCTTACTGCTGATTTTTCTAGTGAAGCGATTAAATCAGCTAATCAGCTTGTTTCAAATGCAGATATTGTCGTTGTACTGACACCTGTGTATAAAGCGGCGTATTCAGGGATTCTAAAAACGTATTTAGATTTGATTCCGCAAAAAGGATTAGAGGGAAAAACAATTCTTCCCATTGCTGTAGGAGGGACGTTGCATCATCTATTGGCCATTGATTATGCGTTAAAGCCGGTGCTTTGTGCATTAGGAGCTACCAATATCCTGCAGGGGGTGTACGTCTTGGATCAAAGCATCCAGCGTAAGAATGATGGGTTTGTCATTGAAGTGAACGTCCTGGAACGGGTTAATCAGCAATTACAGAAAGCTTTTAATGATGTCGTTTTAATTAATTGAGTTGAAAATCGACAACAATTATACAGCAAGCCCAAGGGAGTTGAGGATATTTATGGTGTTTACCGAAACAATTGAATCTGTTGTAAAAGAACTGATGCAGCAATTTGCTGATACTGCTAGTGAAAGAGATGTATTAGGCGGAACGGCAAAAGAACAGAGGGATTTCATACGAAGAAAGGGCTTGCTTGGATTAACAGCCCCAAAACATACAGGTGGATTTGGGGAGGATTGGCATACGGTGCTGGCCATTACCCGCCAATTTGCAAAAGTAGATAGTTCAATCGCTCATTTATTTGGCTACCATTTTTTATGTTTGGCATCAGTAGAGCTATATGGTTCCAAAGAGCAAGCAGCGTTTTACGCAAAAGAGACTGCTGAAAAAAATTTATTTTGGGGGAATGCTTTTAATCCGCTTGATAAACGTGTAGTAGCCCAAAAAGTAGGAAGCGGATGGCAAGTGAATGGCATAAAGAGCTTTTGCTCGGGGGCATCGGACTCGGATAGGCTGCTCATTTCTGCACAAAAGGACGATGGCTCAGGGCCTCTGATTGCGGTTATTCCAACTGATAGGAGAGGGGTAACCGTAAGTAACGACTGGGATGGGTTTGGCCAGCGTCAAACGGATAGCGGCAACGTGCATTTTGACGCAGTGGAAATAAAAAATGAAGAAGTACTGGAAGCATATGAGCGACAATCAAGCGGCTTATTTTCAACTGTTCGCCCACACATCGCCCAGTCCATTCTCTCCCATGTGTTACTAGGGACGGCCGAAGGTGCATTTGAAGAAGCAAAAAACTATACAAAGAACGTTACACGCCCGTGGCTTACATCAGGCGTCTCAGTAGCTGCGGAGGATCCATATTACCTTTATCACTACGGAGAGCTTTTCGTGAAATTAAAAGCTGCTGATGCGCTTGTGCAAATGGCTAACGAGTCATTACAGCGGACATGGGATCAAAAGCATCATCTTACGATAGAGCAACGAGGGGAGTGCAGTGTCGTTATTGCTACAGCCAAAATTCAAGTTACACAGACAGCACTGGAAGTCACCAGCCGAATGTTTGAAATGATGGGAGCGCGGGCGACTTTTGCTAAATACAACTTTGATCGTTACTGGCGAAACGTGAGGACACATACGCTGCATGACCCGATCGATTATAAAATTCGGGATGTCGGTCAGTATGTAGTAAATCAAAAGTACCCGGACATATCACCATATTCATAAGGGGGAAATAAAAATGGAAATTTTCTGGTTTATTCCAACTAATGGAGATGCACGCTATCTCAATTCTGCAGAAGGTGCAAGACCAGCCACATACGATTACTGTAAGCAGATTGCGCAGGCCGTAGATAACTTAGGCTATACGGGTGTATTAATTCCGACCGGTAAAACTTGCGAAGAAGGGTTTATTGTTGCCTCAAGCTTGATTGGGGAAACAAAAAATTTGAAGTATTTAGTAGCTGTACGTCCCGGCCTTATGTCTCCAAGCTTTGCGGCAAGGCTGTCTGCAACATTAGACCGTTTTTCAAACGGTCGTTTATTAATCAATGTTGTGGCGGGAGGCGATCCTGTTGAGCTTGCAGGGGAAGGCTTCTTCTTGGATCATGATGAACGTTACCGTTTAACAGATGAGTTTTTGACGATTTGGCGTAATTTATTCACCGAGGATACTGTCGCTTTTGAAGGGAACCATTTGAAGATAGCAGGTGGTCAATTACCGTATCCTACTGTACAAAAACCGTATCCTCCACTATATTTCGGAGGTTCATCTCCAATTGCAATGGAAGTGGCCGCAAAGCATATTGATGCTTATCTAACATGGGGAGAACCGCCAGCACAAGTAGCTGAGAAAATTCAAAAGATGCGTGTTTTAGCGGAGCAGCAAGGACGCACGATCAAGTTTGGCATTCGCCTGCACGTCATCGTAAGGAGAACAGCAGAAGAAGCATGGAAAGCAGCCGATGATTTAATTCAATATGTAGATGAGGAAACAATCCAGCAGGCACAAAAAATGTTTAGCCGTATGGATTCGGAAGGGCAGAAAAGGATGGCCCAGCTGCATAAGGGAGACAAAACGAAGCTTGAGATTAGTCCAAACCTGTGGGCAGGAGTGGGTCTTGTCCGAACTGGAGCAGGAACAGCGCTAGTAGGAGACGCAGATACGGTAGCAGCTCGCATAAAAGAATATGCAGACTTAGGCATCGAGACGTTCATTCTATCAGGTTACCCACATTTAGAAGAAGCCTATAATACAGCGGAACTACTATTTCCGAAACTGCCGATTGAGCAAAAAGTGGATGTCAATCAGCGTACATTCCTCAGCCCATTTGGAGGGGACATCAAGCCTGTTGCATCAAAACATTGAGATAAAAACTGCTTTTATTGATGAAGAGAATCTCCGGGCATTCTGAGCGAAGGAAGCGAAGCAAGAGCTGGAAATAGGAAGTTTATAAAATCAGAAAAACAAGTGAAAGGGAAGGATATATGAAGAATATTCACACCGCTGAGGAAGATGGAAACACTTTTTCTCTGTTAAAGCAGCAGCAGGTCATTGAGATAGGTTCACCGCAATTCACTATTTTACTGGATGAAATATCCAGTGATGCAGAAAGGCGCAGAAGAGAAGGGAAAAATGAACGTCCTTATTATGCTATGGAATTGATTCGAAAAGCACGATTAGGAGCACTTCAATTACCTATTGAAAAAGGAGGACGCCTGGCGAATATCGAAGAAGTTTTTTCTGTTGTTGTTCAGTTGGCACAGGCAGATCCAGATGTAGCACATATTTTGAGGTCGCATTTCGGTCATGTAGAACAAATCGTCCGCGGAGCCGTTGAAGCTGAGAAGGCAGATGTGTTCCTGCAGCAGGTAGCAAATGGTGCTATTATCGGCAATGCCTTCACGGAGCAATCTTCTCAAAAGGCAGGAAGTGCCCAATTTGAAACGACCCTCTTACCGGACGGCGAGGACTATCGCCTGAATGGAATCAAATATTTTAGTACAGGAACTTTATATTCAGACCTTGTCTATGTTATTGCATCCACTGCGGAAGGAATCCCTATAACAGCCATTATCCCGACTAACCGAGAGGGAGTGCGGATTGTAGACGATTGGGATGGGTTCGGTCAAAAATTAACAGGCAGCGGTACGACCATTTTTGAAAATGTATGGGTTGGAAAATACGAAGTAATAGAACACTTGCCTAATCAAACTCCGTTCAATTCATTTCCGCAGCTTTACCTGCATGCAGTGATGGTAGGGATACTGAAGAATGTCGTGGAGGATGCGGCAGATTTAGTAAGAAATCGGAAGCGGACATTTAGTTTTGCGGCAGCAGAAACGCCGCGGCAAGATCCGCAGCTATTGCAAATTATTGGTGAAATATCTTCCATTGCATTTGCCTCGGAATCAATTTTACTAAAGGTGGCTGCTACTTTGGAACATGCTGCGTCTACTGCAGTTGGTGGTGATATCAATTTTGCGTCTAGCCACCAGGCCTCCTTGGAAGCTTCTCAAGCCAAGGTGATTATTGACAGTCTCGCTTTGCGCGCTGCTACTCTTTTGTTTGAAGTCGGCGGGGCCTCTGCAACAAAGCAATCTGCTCATCTTGATCGCCACTGGCGTAACATTCGTACATTGGCCTCTCACAATCCTACGGTTTATAAGGCACGTACGATTGGTGATTATGTTGTAAATGATGTCAGCTTACCGCTTCGAGAAATTTATTTTTAGCACATATCTGAAGCCGGCTATTGGTAACAAAAATTTAGATAGAGGGAGAAGTGAAGATGAACGAAAGCAATCGCACCATCCGGAATGCTCATGATAAAAAATGGACGGAATATGCCGATCGAGTTGCTCAAAAGATTGCTTCAACGGCTTCTTTTTACGATGAAACAGGAAAATTTCCTTTTGAGCATTTTAAGATTTTGAAGGAAGAGGGATATTGCGGGCTAACAATTCCTAAGAAATATGGGGGAGAAGAGCTCTCTTTATATGAGATACTGCTTGTTCAAGAGCGGCTGGCGAAAGCATCAGGTTCCACGGCTTTAGCTGTTGGATGGCATTTAATGACTTTCTTTAGCTTATCTCATTTTCGCCCATGGAAGGAAGAAACTTTTGAGAGATTATGTAAAGAGGCAGTGGAAGAAGGCTTTCTATTAAATGTGTATGCAACGGAAAGGGCTGCAGGCAACATTGTAAGAGGAGGAAATCCTTCGACGCTCGCCAGAAAAGTAGACAATGGCTACATCATTAATGGGCGAAAAGCATTTGCGACACTTGCCCCGATCGTCAAACAGTTTACAGTTCTCGCTTATATTGAAGAAGAGAATAGGGTTGCAGAGTTCTTAATTAGAAAAAATGATTCGGTAGAAACCATCGATACTTGGAATGTACTTGGTATGAGAAGTACCGGCAGCATGGACATTGTATTGCACGACGTATTCGTGCCGGATGAAGCCCTTTTAGCCTATTCGGATAAGGGAGCAGCAAACCGCTTTAATGGGAAGAGCAGCGCCTATACCCTACAGCTGCCGGCAGTCTACCTCGGAATCGCTACCGCAGCCCGTGACTTTATCATAAAGTATGCAGATGAAAAATACTCACCGAGCCTAAATAATGTGATTTTAGAAGCACCCCACGTACAGCAAAAAATTGGCGAAATAGAAATATTGATTGCCATTGCACGCGGCCTTCTCTATGGCTTGGCCGAAAAATGGGACCGAGACGAAGGTGTACGGGACCAGTTGAGCCAGGAAGTGGCCATTACGAAGTATACAGTTTGCAATCATGCTGTCAAAATTGTGGAGCTGGCGATGAGCATCGCAGGAGGCCATTCCTTATCAAGGGATCTGCCATTGGAAAGATACTTCCGTGATGTTCAATGTGGGCTGTATAATCCGCCGCTAAATGATATGGTTGTGAACGGTGTTGCGGCAGAGGCTGTCAAAAATTATCGAGCTGCGAAACAAGTACCGCAACCGAGCTAGAGGATATTAGTAAATAGGCAAACAAAAGCAAATATGCCTAGGTGTATTTTTGCAAACGTACCACGAAAGGAAATTATGTATGAAGAAAAGAGGTTGCGGAAGAATCTAAAATTAGTGCTCCTGAAAGCAACAGATTATTAGAAAAAAATTTTTATCTTTAAAACATATTAAACCTATAGGTTATTGTGTATTAAGAGGGAGGGGTAGTGTGGTACGTCTATTGGACTATTCAGTAGAAAAAGAAGAACAGCTAGAGAAACTGGAAGCTGCTACTAAGCTAGAAGCAAAGTCTGTATCTTTTCATTATGGAGAAACGGAAATACTGAAGGATATTCACCTGGAAGTAAAAGAAGGCGAGTTCATCGTTTTTATGGGGCCGAGCGGGTCGGGAAAGAGCACGCTCCTCCGGTTATTAGCAGGGTTATCACAGCCGAGATCCGGTGAAATTAGACTGAATCATCAAAGGCTGTCAGGTGTTTCAGAAGAGTTAGCGGTTGTCTTTCAAGATTACTCTTTGTTCCCTTGGCTAACGGCACAGGAAAATCTGGTACTGGCATTAAAACAAAAACTGAAGAAAACAAAAACTAAAAAGGAGATCCAGCAGCTGGCAGAGGAATATTTGCAGCTCGTACAGTTAGGGCATGCAGTTAAGAAGTACCCGGGGGAACTTTCCGGCGGCATGAGACAGCGGGCGGCCATTGCACGCGCCCTCTCGCTAGGGACAGAAATTATCTTAATGGATGAGCCGTTCGGGGCATTAGATCCACTTACACGAATCCAATTACAGGAGCTAGTAGTGGCAATCAATTGGGAGCAGAAAAGGACAATCGTATTTGTTACTCATGATGCAGAAGAGGCTATTTTTCTGGCCGACCGGATTGTCATGTTTTCCCCAGGTCCTCCCGGAATAATTGTAGAAACGATTGATGTGCCCTTTAGTAAACCGAGAAATCGAAAGCAGCTTTTTGATAGCAAGGAGTACATTGAATTTCGTGATTATTTATTAGGTGTTATGAATAAGGGAGTCCTAGAAAGATTGAATCAATCACAGCAACTTTTACCTGGAGAAGGGATTTAGGGGGGAGCGTATGAATAGAAATTATTTAAAACAATTGGCTTTAGGAGGCATCACTGCCATTACGTTATTTGGTTTGACAGCATGTGGAACCGATAAAAATACAGCGAATAATGCAAATACATCAGGTGAAGCAAAAACCCATTCACTGAAGGTTGGCTATCTCAAGGCGAATGGTGCCCCCCTTGCAGATATAGCTATTCAGGAAGGTCTTTTTGAGGAAGAAAATTTAGAAATTGAAATGGTCCCCTTTAACGCGTCGACTGACGGAGTGAACGCCCTGCAATCAAAGAAAATTGATGTGGGATTAACATTCGGTACGACGACCCCGCTTGCCTTTATTTCGCAAGGGGCAGACCTGGACATTATCGGCGGTCATATGGAAGGAGGGCATCCGATTTATGTACCTGAAGAAGACAAGGAGAAGTACCATTCTTTTGAAGACTACAAAGGGAAAGTCATTGGTACCGTACGTTTAAGCGTGCCGGATATTATATTCCGTTCTGCACTCGAACAGGCGGGCCTGGATTTGGAAAAGGATGTAGAAATTATTGAATTCAAAACGATGGCAAACCTTATTGAGGCAGCCGCATCACGTAAGGTAGAGGTAGCATTTGCCGGCTCGGGCTTTTTAACAAAGGCATTAACATCAGGCTTGGTGCCAGAGACGTGGAGTAACGATGTGCAGCCTGGTCATGTATGCTGTCGAGCAGTAACACGCGGTGATTATTCTAAAGAACAGGCGGTTGCATATAAGAAATTTTTGAAAGGTCTCATCCAAGCAGAGAGAATAAAATTAGAAACGCCGGAAAAAGCATTAGAGGCCTCAAGGGATCGCTTTAAACTGGATGATGAGACAGTGAATGAAATTGTAAATGAAGAGCATCTCATCAACTCGGCAGATCCTCATAAGCATCAGGTGGAACAGGTGTGGGAGCAGATGAAGAACCTTGGCTATGTAGAAAGCGGGGATGAAATCAATTTGAATGAACATTTCAATCTAACCTTCTATGAGGAAGCATTGAATGAACTAATTGAAGAGAACCCCGAGGATGACTATTACAAGCAAGTATTGAAGCGTTACAACGAGCAGAATGCATAGGAGGCAATAAAAATGGCAAATTTCTTTAAAAGGTATTCCATTACGGCAGTGATTGCCTTTTTATTAGTAGCTGCCTGGGTGATCATCACAACCTATAGCACACTTCTGAATCCAGTTATTTTCCCTCCTGCCTTGGATATAGTAAAGGCATTTATTAGTGCAGTAGGTGAATTGATCCAGGGCTTCTTTAGCTCGATGGGGCTGCTTATTCCTGCACTGGCAGGGGCATTGGTTACCGGAATTGGCGGAGGACTTTATTTTGGTCTTCACGAAAAGGGAAGGGCTATTTTTTCTCCGTTTTTCCATACGTTTAGCCCGCTTCCGCCGACACTGTTTATACCGTATGCCATTGCGCTATTACCTACATTTAAATCGGCCTCCATCGCGATTTTATTTATCGGTGCTTTCTGGCCTATTTTCCTTGGGACAATTCAGGGAGTGATATTAATAGAGAAACATTACTGGGATAATGCAAAAACGATTGGCGTCAGGGGGAAGGATTTCATTTGGAAAATCGTCCTGCCTGCTAGTGCCCCCCATATTTTAAGCGGTACAGGAACAGCCTTGACTTTATCTTTCATCGTGTTAATGATGGCAGAAATGTTTGGTGCGCAGTCCGGAATGGGGCATTTTATCGTTTACTATACCGATTTCTCCCAGTATGATTACGTCCTTGCAGGATTGATCTTTAACAGTATTATTATCCTGATGATCATCATCTTATTTGAAAAGGTAAAAAAGCGCATGTTGTTCTGGATGAATTTAAAAAGTGAGTGATTTACATTCCTATAAAAAAACTACTCAAGCTCATGATGAGCATTAGTGCGGTTCTATTTATCAGTGGCTGTCAAGATAGACAGGAGACGGCTCTATTTCTAGAAGTAGCGCTGAATAGCAATAAAGAAAGCGTCAAGGTAGATGAACCGTTCAAATTGATAATTGCCGTGCAGTACGGAGAAAAAGAGATTAGCAGAGATACAATCGTTGAAGTTGAATTTATAGAGAACGGTATTTCGCTGGGCTCTGTCAATCCCAGCTATTTAGGAAAAGGTAAGTATGAATTGGAAATGAAGTTTATATCGGAAGGTGAGCATATGGTAGTGGCGCATGTTGAGTATGAAGACTACTACGAGACAAGATTTCTTTCCTTTCTGGTAACAGAATGAGGGTGGATATGCCAATGATTTACAGGTACAAATCATTGTTGACCAAACTAATGCTTGTACTTTTGTGTATAGCGGTAAGTTTTATGATTTACAATCAGACAGTACGTACACCGCATATTGATGCTTCCACTGAAAATGGCAGCCTAGCAGTGGATTTCACGCTGAGTGATCTGCAGGGACATTCCCACTCATTAACTGATTATGCGGGAAGGGGTGTAGTCGTGAATTTTTGGTCGACATATTGTCCTCCTTGTGAAAAAGAGATGCCTGCTATCGAAAGTGCCTATCAGGATTATAAACAACAAGGCATAGAGGTGCTTGCTGTGAATGTGGAAGAAACAATGCGAGTTGTACATCCATTCGTTTCAAAGAAGGAGATCAGCTTTCCTGTGCTGCTCGATCGTCATGGGGAAGTATTCTCTGACTATGAAGGATTAACTCTACCTATTACCTTTTTTATCGATGAAAAGGGGAAAATCGTAGAAAGAGTAAGCGGGGAAATGACAGAGCAAATGATACGGACGAATATGGAAAAGATTAAGCCGAATTCTAATAAGTAATCTAATTTTGTAGGAAGGGGTGTTTTTATGAAGAAGCCATTATTGTTTTCTGCCTTCGTTATGAATACGGCATCTCATATTCTTCATGGTCTATGGAGAGATGAGGAGGGACATCAAAAGGACTTCAATGATGTGAATTTATGGGTTTCATTAGCCCAGCGCCTTGAGGAAGGCGGCTTTGACATTATGTTCTTTGCGGATGTAGTCGGATTGTATGGGGATTACCGAGGAGATTGGAAGTTTCATGTAGAAAGCGGTCTGCAAATTCCGAGTAATGACCCACTCGTACTGCTTTCTGCTCTAGCGGTAAATACAAAACGTATTGGCCTGGCCTTTACTGCAGCGCCGTTGCAGGAGCCTCCCTTCAATTTTGCCCGGCGTGTTTCCACGCTAGATCATATTTCTAACGGGCGTATTGGCTGGAACATTGTTACAAGCGCATTAGAAAATGCATTCCACAATTTCGGCCATGAGGGATTGACTAAACATGACGAACGCTATGAATGGGCAGAGGAATATGTAGATGTATTGTATAAATTATGGGAAGGGTCCTGGGATGAAGGGGCATTAGTGCAAAGCCGTGAAACAGGCGTTCATGCAGACCCGAATAAAGTGCATAAAATAAATCATGTAGGAAAGCGCTATAAGGTGGAAGGTCCGCATTTGGTGTCCCCATCACCGCAAAGAACACCTGTCCTGTTTCAGGCTGGCTCTTCTACTGCTGGAAAGAGCTTTTCATCGCGTAATGCAGAAGCAGTATTCATTATCGCACCTACCCCTGATATTGCTCGAACAGTAATTGAGGAAACACGGGCTTTAGCTGTTCAAAATGGCCGTGATGCGAAAGATATCCGGTTTTATCAAGGGCTACATTTCGTTGTTGGGAAAACAGTAGAAGAAGCGAAACGCAAGGCCGCCGAATTAGATGAAAAGATTGACTATCATATGATGATTGCTCACTCAGCAGGCGGATTGGGAATTGATTTTGGCCATGCAGATCTGGATACTCCAATTGAGGATATAGAAACAGAAGGCACGAAAAGTATTCTAGAATGGTTAAAGCAAAGTATAACAGGACGTAAGCCGGTCGTTGGAGATTTTGCCGAGCTCCGAAGCAGATCTGCCCGCATTGTAGGTACACCTGAGATGATTGCTGATCAGCTTGAGCTATGGAGAGAGGCTGGCGTTGATGGCATAAACGTTATCAATGCAACACTTCCCGGCTCTTATGATGAGTTTATCGATGATATTCTTCCTATTTTACGAGAACGGGGGTTGGCGAAGGAACTGGAAGCAGTGGATGGAACACTTCGCTCTACTCTTTTTGGTACTGATCAGCTCAATGAACGCCATCCGGCTGCTAAATACAGAGGGGCGTTTGCCGAGACGAAGGTTGAGCAGCATTTTTCAGGATGAAAAGGGTGTAATGAAATTTCTTTAAAACAATAACTGAGTAAACTACTTCGTTTAGTAAGAGAGTGTGAGATAAAGTATTTTGATTTTAAGTTGGTGAGTAAGCAACAGAAAAGCGTGTGAAAAAAGGGGGATACTGATGGGGTCTGCAAAGGACATAATTATTGAAAAGCTGCTAGAGGACGTACAGAAAATCCAGTATGGTTCAGTGATAATTACAGTACATGAAGGAGAAATTACACAGGTGGATATAACGGAAAAGAAACGCTTCCCAGCTTCAAAAAAGCAGAAATAAAAAAAGAGGAAGGAGTTTTCCTTCCTCTCAGCCTATTGACAAACGCTTTCATCCAGCGTTGCTTGCCTCGCTCGTCTGCTCCTGCCGTTTCGCTTTCGTCGCAAATAAAGAGCCATTCGCTCATGAACGTAGGTTCTATTCGAGTCTTCGCTCGACGCGCGCCTTGTCTGGCAAGCGTTTTCAAGACAGGCTGAGTAAAACATTGTTTTATAAAATGGCCTAAAAAATGTGAAGACAAAGTCTTTTTTGACTTTGTCTTCACTCATAGAGGAAGGAGTTTTCCTTCCTCTATAAGGTTTCAAATTTTTCAGGCAATCCTGCTCTAACAGCGAAGTTGATTTATTTAACTAACCGGGCAAGACTCTCTGCCCGTTTTACGATATACTCAATCGGTTTTTCATAGCAAAGCTTGAACTGGACTGCCGGGAATGTCTCTTTGACTTTACTTGTAACTAAGTCATAGATAGCTGGGATATTTTTTAATACGCCACCGTTTACATAGAATGGATGAGTATTTGCGCCGCACTCTGCCTTTCGTAAGGCCGCCGTTGCAAGCAGTGCCAGCTCTTCTGCTGCTTTACCAGCAATCTCTCTAGCTGCTCTATCGCCTCGTTCCGCTGCTGGCTGAAGGTGTGAACTGAGGCTGGCGAGCCGGGCATTTGTATAGTCTGCCCTGTACAGCCAATTCATGAACGCAGGAACATCTGCTAAATGATTGGCTTCCAGTACGAAATCAGCCAGTATAGTTGGTGCAGCACGGCCATCTTCAGCCTGGAAGATGGCTTTTGCTATTTGTCTTCCAATCCAGTACCCGCTTCCTTCATCCCCTGCACGATGCCCCCAGCCTCCAGTACGAACAATTTCATTCCCATTATAACTAAAGCAAATAGCTCCTGTTCCTGAAATTAGGAGAGAGGCCGGGCGTCTATCAGCTAATCCTAGCAGTGTGGCTTCCACGTCGTTTTCGATGATAAGATTCCTGACGGTGAAATCGGCATGCTGAATACTGGCTTCAATCAGCTGCTGCATAACTTTTGCATCTTCGTTCGTATCAATACCGGCAATCGCAAATACCGCGACTGTAATCTCACCTTCAGAAACAGTCCTTTTAGCATCCGATAGTAAACCTTCAAAGAGATGCTGTACACGCTCCCCACCAATTGCCTGATAATTCGATCCGGTCGACGTTGTGGAAAATAGCTCTCGCCCATCTTCTGTCCTGAGTGTCATCGTTGTTTTTGTCGCTCCGCCATCGACTGCTAATATGACTTGTTTCAATCCGCATCCCATCCTTGTAGAATAACTTCTAGCTTTCGCTCTGCCTCTGTGATTGCACCCACTTTATCCGTTACCCACTCTAGCAGGGTAGCAGAATCCTTTTCGGCAATTTCTAAGGAGCGGCGCATTGTTTCTGGAGCAGGGCCCCCAAGTAATGTACGCACTTGAACGAAATACTCAGGCTTTAGCGCATTGTAGAATTCTTTTTTTGAAATATGCAGCGGCTTTCCCGTTACTTCCAAGGCTTTCTCATTAGCAATTTCCCATGTCAGATTTCCAAGTGACTCTTCTTCCGATTCCATCAGGGCACGTACACACTTGCTAACGATGCTGTGTGATTGGCGGAATGAAATTTTTTCAGAACGAACAAGCGTATCGGCTAGCTCCGTTACATTAGCGAAGCTATTTTTTGCCCGTTCTAGCAGGCTTTCCTTATTCACATTCATCGTGAGAACAAGGCTGCCAAACAGCTTATAAATGCCAATGAGCCGATCCATTGCCCGCCATAAAAAGGGCTGCATATCATCCTCCGTATCAACAATGTCTCCAAATGGCGTATTATGAATCATCTGCAGGACGGTACCTGTATCGCCTACGACAGAGGAAAGTAGGGAGCGAGTATGCTCAATGGATACTGGATTCCGCTTCTGCGGCATGATTGAACTGACTTGAACGTAAGGGCTTGCCAACCGGAATGCATTGAATTCTTGTGTGGCCCATAATAGGAAGTCCTGCGATGTCCGGCCAAGATTGAGCGCAGCCAATTGAATAACACTCGCCGCTTCCGCGATATAATCTGCGCCTGCTACGGCGTCCCATGCATTTTCAATTAACCCATCGAATGCAAGGAGCTCCTGCATGCGTTCTCGGCTGATAGCAAAGCCCGTTGTCGTAAGAGCTGCAGCACCCATGCTGCTCTTATTAATGGTACCAAAGGCGGCCTGCATGCGGTGAAAGTCACGTGTCAGCTGATTGATGACTGCCTTCAGATAATGAGCAAATGTAGTAGGCTGCGCCTGCTGCGTATGGGTATAGCCAATCATGATTGTATCGACATGTTCGTTGGCGAATGCAATGAGGGAAGCCCGTAGACGCAAAAGCTCCTCCATAACGGACAGTATTTTCTTTCGCAGTGTCATGCGATAAATCGCAATTCCCATATCATTTCTACTTCTGGCGATGTGTAGATTTCCTGCTACATCCCCGCCAAGCTCAATCAATTTATCTTCAATCCGGAAAAACAAATCTTCAAATTGGGGACTATATTCTCCGGTTTTAAAATATTCCAAATCGAGTCTTTTCAATGCCTTGCCAATATTCTTCGCGTCTTCTGCTGTAACCAGCTTTTGCTCTTCCAACATTTTTAGATGCGCCACATGAATCTGCATCATGGATGTTAAAAAACGTTGTTTTGCCTCATTATAGGCAGGCTGTAGAACCATTTGACGATAACTGTTTGACGGAAAGTTGGTGCCTTCTACTTCATTAATATAATTTTTATAATCTTGAAAAAACATAACATCATCTGCCTCCATTAGATGCTGTGAAATCATTATATTGCAGAGCCGGCCGAACCTTTAGACAGTTTTTCAGAAATCAACAGAACAATCAAAATCAAGAGTATTTGAAGTACACCGTATGCACATGCCGTACCAAATTTGAAGGCATACAGCTTTTGGAATATAGCAACTGATAAAGGAATCGTTGTTGTGCTATATAGTAAGATAGACGCTACAAATTCTCCAATGCTTTGTACGAGCGCCAGCAAGGTACCAGCGATGATGCCGGATAGGGTCAACGGCAGGACGATTCTTCTGAATGTATACCACCAGCTTGCCCCCAAACTGCGTGATGCCTCTTCGACAGATTGATCCAGCTGCAGCAAGGAAGCCGAGGTAGAGCGGAATACGAGCGGCAAGTGCCGGACGAAATAGGCCAGCGGTAAAATCCAGAACGTTCCGATCAGTACTTGGTTAAAGGCAAATGGACTTTCCGTACTGAAGGCGGCAATCAGGTTAACAGCGACGACTGTTCCGGGCAATGCCCACGGAATCATAATGAGTGTATCGAGCAGTGATTTTCCTTTAAAGCTCAGTCGTACCATCGCATAGGCAGCCGCAACCCCGAATAGGATATTACCGACCGTGGCAACAGCCCCCATTTGAATTGAATTCCAAATCGGCCGCCATGTTCGTTCATCCGTAAATAGCGCTTTATAATGATCCAGCGTATAGTCTGTCGGCAAGATCTGAATCGTCCAAGAACCATCTTTCGAGAAGGAGATAAGGATCAGTACCAATATTGGTAAGATAAGAATCAATGTCCCGGCAAAAGATAGAATAATAGAAATAGTCTTTAACGGTTTTGACGTAACTTCTGAGCGGTGAACGCTGACCCCTTTACTCAGATTTTGGTAGTTGCGGCGGTTTTGGTACCATCGCATGATTAATAAAAACAGGATAGACACAATCGATAAAATGGTCGATTGTGTTGCTGCCATATCCAAATTCCCGTTTGTTCGGGCCAAATAGATCTGCATTGTCATCGTCCGCTCGACGCCGAACATGAGCGGTGCTGTATAGGAAGCCATGGACACCATAAAGACGAGCAGGGAAGAGGCAATGATAGAAGGTGTCAGCATGGGCAAAATGACTTTTGTCCAAACTCGGATTCGACCGGCTCCCAAGCTTGTTGCCGCCTCTTCCAATGATGGATCAAGCCCCTTAATGGCAGCGGATGCCGTTAAATAAAAATATGTGTACATTGTAAATGTGTGCACGACGACAACGCCCCAAATGCCCTTTAGTGAAAAAGGTACTTCCTCAAGCGAGAATAGATGCTGAAAGAAGCGGGGGAAGATTCCGCTCTCTCCATATAAAAAAGTAAAAGAAAGCACACCGACAAGGGGAGGAAGCGCCATCGGGACTAGTACAAGAACAGACAGCAATCTACGCCCCGGGAACTCGTAACGCTCCAGAAGGAATGCCATTGTTACTCCAACCACAGCGCAGCAAATGACACTAATGATAGAGATATAGACACTGTTCCATAACGCTTCTAAATTAGCGGTACTCTCCAGACTGAAAAACTTACGATAGTTGGCAAGCGTATCATTGCCCGCAAAGCTTTGTAGAAAGGTAGAATAAAATGGGTATACTACATAGGCAAATAAAATAAGAAATAGCGGTGAAATCAATAGATAGACGAAATAAGGTGACTGGGTGGCACGGGACCACCAGCTTCTTTGGTATTCGGCTTGCTGTTTCATCCTTGTCGCCTCCTATTCAGCCAGGAAATAAAGATTTCTTGGTGGGATATGTAGTTCAATCTCGTCTCTGACTGCCTTGATGGCACTGCCTCCATTAATGATCATTGCTTTTAAGGAAGTACCGTTTACATGAACGATATAATTGACACTGAGGCCGGTGAACTCTACAAATTCAATCGTACCTTTTACTGTGTTATCGCCAGGGCCTGCTTCAAATGCTTCCGGGCGGATAGAAACATGGATGGTACTGTCTGCTGCCAGTTGCACTTCTTTAGCAGCACCGTTTACAAGTCCACGTAGGATGAGTCCATTCTCACTCTCGACGGTTACTACATCTCCCTCAATAGAAGATACCTTCATCTCTAGCATATTGGTCTCCCCAATAAACGTTGCCACAAAACGGTTATTTGGCTTATGATAAATTTCCTGCGGAGTGCCGACTTGCTTAACAAGCCCGGACTCCATTACCATAATTCGGTCAGACATGGACATGGCCTCTGTTTGGTCGTGTGTCACATAAATAGTCGTGACACCGAGTTCTGTTTGGATGCGCTTAATTTCTACCCGTGTTTCCTCACGAAGTTTGGCATCTAAATTAGAAAGTGGTTCGTCCAATAACAGGATATCGGGTTCGATGACGAGAGCACGTGCCAAGGCAACGCGCTGCTGCTGCCCGCCGGAAAGCTCATTGATTTTTCTGCTGCCGTACTGTCCAAGGTGAACAAGTCCGCGAATGCGGTCTACCTTCTGACGGATATCGCTCTTTGGCAGCTTTCTTACTTGTAGTCCAAAGGCAATGTTTTCATCGACCGTCATATGAGGAAACAGCGCATAGTTTTGAAATACCATGCCGATATTGCGTTTATTCGGCTGTAATGTCGTGACATCCTGCCCATCAAAATAGACTTTTCCTGTAGTAGGGTAATAGAATCCAGCAATCATGCGCAGCGTTGTCGTTTTGCCACAGCCGCTCGGGCCTAAAAATGTAAAAAACTCTCCGGGCTTTACTTCGAGATTCAGTTCACTAACGCCTAGCACGTTTCCAAATTTCTTTGTTACATTTTCTATTCGAACACTTTTCATGATCATGCACCACCTTTTGAAGGATAGATAGGAGAAAAGGGCTGAACCGTATGACGGAGCAACCCTTTTTTGAGAGAATAAGAAACTATAGAATTTCAATTGAAGGAATATCCAGTTCCCAGGACAGCAATTTTTAGCTACTCACCTTTTCCTTTTATATTTGTATCCCAGTATTCCATCCATTCTGCTTCTTTATTAGCCATTACCTGCCAGTCAATATCAAATGTTTTCAAATCAAGATCCTGGTACCAATCAGGCATTGCGGCCAGATCGATATCCGTGCGAGTCGGAATTTGGTAGTAATTATGGGCAAGCTCTGTCATTACTTCCTTGTCAAATAGGAACTCAACAAACAGTTTTGCATTCTCCATATTTTTTGCATTTTTGATGATACCGACTCCATCTACGAGAATCGGGGCCCCACTCTTTGGATAGATATAATCAAATGGATAGTCAGTCGTATACTTTTTCAATAAAATATCCTGCAGGTTCCAAAGGGAAAGTGTTCCTTCCTGCCGCGTCAGCTTCAAATAAAGAGCGTTCGGATCCTGTGTGTATTCCTTTGTATTGGCATCCAGCTTTTCTAGCCATTCATAGCCTTTTTCCGGTGTATCTGCCCCTTGACGATAAATCATGGAGGAGTAGATCGTACGCATTGTACCTGATGCAAGAACACCACGGATTAATATTTCATCCTTCCATTTAGAATCCAGTAAATCATCCCAATCTTGCGGCCCTTCCTCCGGTGAAAGCACGTCGCTGTTAATCATAATGACTTCCGGCAGAAGCATTTCACCGATCCACCGATTCTCGCTATCTCGGTGCTGGTCATCAATAGCCGAAGCAAAGGATGGTTCCCATGATTCAAGCAAATCTTCCTCGGCTGCCACCATCATCGCCGCCTGTGTGCCTCCCCACCAGAAATCGCCCTGCGGATTGGCCTTTTCACCACGGGCACGTTCTAAAATTTGCTGGGCTCCCATCGTCATAAACTCTACTTTGATATCTGGGTAGCGCTCATTGAATTTTTCAATGACTTCCTGCACCATTCCTTCATCCCGTCCCGTGTAAATTACGAGATTGCCAGATGGATTTTCCTCCGTGCCAGTACTATCATCGCTGTTTTCCTTACCCGTATCTTTCGATTCATCATTACAAGCAGCTAACATTACGACGAGCAATACGAGTAATAAAGGAAGTAATCCCCATCTTTTCATACGTAACAGCCTCCTTGTTCTCTAATTTAGACATATATGGACAAACGCATTTTTGCATTTGTTTGAAAATTTAAAATATAATTTAATCTTATTTCTTTTTAGTAAAAAAAGTCAATGAGCCCTAAAGGTCAGCGGAGAAAGGAAGGAATATGCAAAAAGGATGATTACTTTCTTTCCAGTCTATGACTTTCTGGGCATAAAAATAACTTTACTGTGAGTGCAGTAAAGTTAGAGATAGAAGGCTATTCGATTTTTTGATGTTCTTTTTGTTTTTTTATTACTTTTAACTTATCTAAGCCAATAAAAGCACAGGCACTACCCAATAATAAATAAATCACCGACATGATAACATCCGATTCCCAATAATGTAACACTTGTATAAAGCCGATCATGGCTCCTGCACATGCTGCCAAAATATACAGCTTTGCATTTCTCTCCATTTCCTTGCCTCCTCAAGTTCATTATTCCTTACTATTAAACAAAGGTTGTTCATTTTCCTTCCAAGATATTTGTCATATTTTCGGAGAAATAATAGGACCGCTTGCCTCCTTGCTTGGGCATGAAGTCGTTTCTTGAGGGAAAGCAGAAAAGAAGGAAGAGCAGAAAGCAGGTGAAGTCAATGAAGTGATGGTTTTAAAAGATGTAAAGCTCTTTTCTCCCCGGTAAGGTTCGAGGCTGCAAATACGGATAAAGATGGTTGGCTATCGCCTATAATTCTTTCACCATATGATAAAAAGGTTCACCGATGATCTCCCAAGGTTCTGTGACGACAAAGCCTTCCCGTTCATAGAGGCGGCGTGCCTTTGTTTTTTCTGTTTCCACATTCAACGACAGCTTTGTATATCCCAGCTTTTTTGCCTGCTGTTCGGCAAAGTGAAGAAGCATTGTCCCAATTCCTCGGCCCCGGGCATCCGGTGCTACGCAGATTGTATCGATATAATATTCCTCATCGTGTGCTTCTACATCAATATGATAGGAAGAGCCATGTTTTTCCTGTAGCTTCTTCATTAATTGCCCATCAAGAGCTTTCCCTGTTTTCCCATCATATAAAACAATTATGCCAAGGATTTTTTCTTCCTCGTATGCAGCATATGTATTCAAATACGAATGACGGTTATCTTCACTTCGAACCAGCTCTTCTAATCCGGAAAGGATATCCTTGTTCTCATGTGCTCCTGTCAATCTCTCAGCAATGTCTCCAATTGCTTCATAAATCAATGGGGCTACTTGCTGTGCATCAAGTTCTGCAGCTTGTCTTACCAATAAATTCATATTCCAATTCCTCCTTTCCAAAAGTGTAACAGAATTATGAACAAAGAGCGTTAATCCATACTGTTAGAAAAGTTTAAATTTTTCATAGTCCTCTGTTTTTATGGTACTCTAGACAGAACAACATCTTCGGAGGTTAGACAACTGATGACTCAATCAGATAAGGAATTCATACTAGTTTATGGAGACGCTTTTGTTGATTATATAGCGAATGATATGACAAACACATCATTCACAACGTTTTTGGGTGGCGCTACGATCAATGTAGCAGCCGGAATTAGCCGTATCGGTGCCCCTTCAGCATTAATTACCATTACAGGTGAAGATGATACATCTGAATTTGTACGTCAGGAAATTAAAAAAGAAGGCGTTAACCTTGATTACTCTGTATTTGTACCAGAAAAACGCGTAAGCGGTGTTTATGTACATCTAACGGATAACGGCGAGCGTATTTTTAAGGATTATATTGATGAAGCACCGGACCTGCAAGTAACGATGGAACAGCTAAATAAGGAAGCATTCAAACGTGCTTCTGTATTCAATTGCTGCTCAGGGACAATGTTCCACCCAACAGCTCTTGAAACGACACGTGTAGCTGTGGAGATGGCAAAAAAACATGGCGCTCTCGTAGCGATTGATGCGAATATCCGCATTTTACGCTGGAGCAGTGAGCAGTATTGCCGCGAGACGATTGCTTCGTTCTTCCAGGATGCTGATATTTTGAAGCTGACAGATGAAGAGCTGCTATTCTTGACAGAAACGAATTCAATTGAAGCTGGATTGGAAATATTGAAGCCATTCAACATTCCGGTTATTTTAATAACAGTAGGGGCAGATGGTGCATATGCCGTATTGAATGGTCATGTCATGCACGTGCCGGTAAAAAAGGTCGTTCCAGTTGATACAACAGGTGCGGGAGACGCCTTTATGGCAGGCGTTCTGCGCTATGTGCACTATAATGGAATGCCGCTGACAAATACATCACTTTTCGATTGCGTATCGTTCGGCAATAAGCTTGGTGCCATTGCGGCTACAAAGCCAGGCGCACTAACAGCATTACCGCATTATGAAGACATTAAAGCATTAGTATAAGGTGGTTATTTATGTACGATGAACTCATTGCAGGACGTGTCTATTTTGGCGGCGCGGATGATGCAGAAAGTGCAGTATGTGAAAAGGGAATCGAAAAAGTGATTGATCTGCGTGTAAATGGTCGGGAAGACAAGGTTGACTATTCCTATCATCATAAGCCGATTGCAGATGAAAGTAGCCACATTCCACAATCCATCCAAGCGGGTGTTAAGGAAGTCATCAATGCCTATGAAGCTGGTGAGAACGTTTATTTCCATTGCGGCAGCGGCAATGGGAGAGCCAGTGTGATGGCTGTTGCGACATTAATGGAACTGAAATTGGCGGAATCACTTGAAGAAGCGGAGAGCATGGTCAAGGAAGCTCGCCCTTCTGTAAATATTCGTCCGAATATGCGTGAAGCATTGGAACAATTGTATAAGTAAATAGGAAAAACCCTGGAGAGACAGTGAATTAGCTGTTTTTTCAGGGGTTTTTACTTTTGGGAAAATTATCAATAAAAATTAAGAAGAGTTATTTCGTAATAAAATTCTTGAAGAAAAATACTGGATTACTATTATAGGGTCGAAATAAATTCTCCTTACTTCCAATATTCAGCATCCCTTTTGTACTTTGCGCATGGTGAAAATGTTGCTTGATTGAAGTTGGTTTAATAAATAAAGAATAAATTTCCGATAATGGAAGTCGTTCTTTTTTCTTGGTATTTTAAAAAGAAACGAAGGTATTTTGTTGAACGAAATCTTCAGAAAGAGGGGGAGGGATTGTAATGAGAACTGAAATTCAAGATTTGTTTAGTGATTACGATTCATTTGCTAGAAAAGTTGCAGATGTTCAATTATCCAATCTATCATTTGATGTATATGAATTTAGAGATAAATCAGCAATGCAAGTTGACTTATTATTCATTAAAAAAGATCAGTTTAATAATATTCAAGAGGCATTTTCTGCAATATTTAAAAAGCAATTGTTTGATGGAGAAGAATGGGATACCAGCGATGAACCAGATTCTTCAGATGAACAATGGCTAACAGCGCTAAAAAATTTCTGGATTAATGCATATTACCCAGGAAAATATATGTGTATAGAGTTAGTCAAAGGCGATTTTATAAGTAAATTTAAAAGAGATTTAGCTCACGTGAATGCACCTGAAGCGGTAGTTAAAGAACTTTTAAACAGATTAAATCATATCGAAACAATACAAATACTAAAAGGGCATGTCTATGAGTGCATATTTGGAAAGTCTGATAGTCATTATTTTTTGTTTGAATGGGGGATATATGATTAGCATTATTACGACTACTAAGGTTTTAGAAAAATGCACTTAAAATAATGGAGGTGCAAGTTGAATAAACAAGGTAGGCTCGACTCCTCAAAAATAGAAATCGAGCCTCTATAATGAAACACGCCACCATTTTTGTTTCCTACATACACTCCATACAGATTGAATGCGTAAATACCTAACCTAGTTTTATAAAAAAATAAGTTAAAGTTATCTTTTCCAAAAGGAACCCTAATTCCACCAAGGATTCCCTTTTAATTTTTATCTATCCCTGAACACCGCCTGCCGCTTTTCAATAAATGCCGAAACGCCTTCTTTCACGTCCTCTGTCTGGAATACTTTGCCGAAATAGCGGGCCTCGATCTCCAGTCCTTCCTCCAGGCTCCTATTCAGCCCTTCATCGATGGCGAGTTTAGCGTATTGCAGCGCCTTGGCAGAGTGTCTGCTCATTTTACGGGCGAGTGTATAGGCGGCCTGCAGTCCTTCACCTGTTTTTACAACTTCATTTACAAGGCCGATTTCCAGTGCTTTATCAGCTGGGACCGGGTCGCCTGTGAAAATTAATTCTTTTGCTTTGGAGACGCCGATCAGACGGGGAAGACGCTGCGTACCTCCTGCGCCGGGGAATAGGCCAAGTTTCACTTCTGGGAGACCGATTTCTACATGCTCCTCTGCAATTCTGAAATCACAGCTTAAAGAGAGCTCACAGCCGCCGCCGAGGGCTAAACCATTTAGGAAACAGATGGTCGGATAGGGGAGGTTCATGATGGCATCTAATGGTTCTTGCAGGAACTTTGAGCCGCGATAGGCAACTTCTTCTCCGTTTCCGATGAGGTTCGGGAACGACTTGATATCGCCTCCTGCCATAAAAGCTCTCGTTCCTTGACCTGTAAGAATGACGATCTTAGTTTCACTATGCTTGCGAATCTCGGAAATAACTTGAAGCAGCCCGTTAACCACATCTGCATCTAATATGTTCATCGGCGGATTGTTAATGGTGATCGTAGCAATCCCTTCTTCTATGTGAAGCAGCACTTTTTCCATCCTTACACCCCCTCTGTCGTCAGGTTGCTATTTTTATACATTTCACGCAGCTCAAATTTTTTGACCTTACCGGAAGGAGTTCTCGGAATTTCGTCAATGAATACCACTTTCTTCGGTACTTTATACTTCGCTAAATATTGCCGGCAGAAGGTGATCAGCTCTTCTTCGGTTGCTTTTTTTTCTTCCTTCAAGACAATGACGGCGCATACTGCCTCCAAATATTTCGGGTCAGGAATGGCAATAACAGACGCTGTATGAACGGCTTCGTGACGATAAAGAATATCCTCAATTTCAGCCGCATAAATATTTTCGCCGCCGCTTCGGATCATGTCCTTCTTCCTGCCGACAATCGAAAGGAATCCATCATCATCATACCTACCAAGATCACCTGTTTTGCACCAACCGTTAGAAAAGGATTTTGCAGTTTCCTCTGGTTTTTGCCAGTAGCCTTCGGATACGCCAGGGCTCTTGATCCATACTTCCCCGACTTCACCTGTAGGGATAGGTTGTTCATCATCATTCATCAACCGAATTTCTGTCAGCGGGAGGGGTTTGCCTACTGAACCGGGTTTTTGCAGAGCGTTCGCTGTATCAAGACAGGCAGCAATCGGCTGCCCTTCTGTTAGTCCGTACACTTGTACAATACCAACGTGAGGATAAAGTTCATATGCTCGTTCAATCGCCCATGGCATAAGCGGGTCGCCACCCGTATAGATTGTTTTTAAGTGCTGCAGATGGTAATCTGCTAGATTTGGCAAGTTCAGCATTTCGTAAATCATGAATGGGAAAAGAAATAGATCCGTCACCTGTTCTTTTTCCACAATGTTCAGTACACGGCTAATAGCAAATCCACCACTTTTTGTGATAATGACGGTACCTCCGCTTAGCAGGACGGGCAGAGCAATATCTTCCATAGCACCTACATGGTAGAGAGGACCGGTTGTCATAGCGGTTTCCTCACCTGTAAATCCCCATTTCATGATCTGGATGGTACTGAACCAGAAGGTCGTATTATGTGTCCAAAGCGCACCCTTTGGATGACCCGTTGTCCCTGAGGTATACATCAGCATGACAGGGTCTTGAAGGGAAATATCAATATCAAGGATGTCAGCATCAGAGCCTTTTTCCAGTTCATCACTTGATAATGTCCAGTCGAATTTCTCTTCACCAAAGGCAATGTACTGTCTAATCTGCAGATGGGGCTTCAGTGGCTCTACTTTTTCAAGGAGTTCTGTGTGTGCGCATAATATCTTCGTTTTAGAATCCTTTAGGATATAATCTAGTTCCGTTGGCGTCAGTCGGAAATTAATACGGACAGCAATAGCACCTATTTTTCCAATGGCAAAATACAAGGCGAAGTACTCTAAACAGTTGAAGAGCAAAAGGCCGACACTGTCTCCTTTTTTGACTCCAAGCTCCCGAAGTTTATGGGCATACTTGTTGGAGCGAAGATGCAATTCACGATAGGACCATTTTTCTCCGCCTTCAAACTGAATAGCAATTTTGTTTGGATTTTCAGCTGATTTCCTATTTTCAGTAAAGTATCCGATATTCATGGAACCCCTCCTCTTTTGCTTTATAATTCTACTTAATGTATCATATATTTTCAAATATTCATAAATTTTATATTTTATTATTTCTTTTGAAGAATGATGCGATGTCATTTTTAATTTTTGATTCAGCATTAAATTATTTTTCAAAATATAATTTTTTTCAGTGAAACATAGAATATTTATAAAATTAGGGTATGAGATAGAAAAAAATGTTTTATTGCATTTTTTTCTCTTTTATTTATCAAAAATGTTAAGGGGGTATGGTGTATGTTGGGGTTCATTGGTTTGTTGGGGGGATTAGCGTTACTTATTTATTTGACGGTGAGAGGATTTAATATCCTGATTGCTGCCCCGTTTGCAGCGCTATTCGCTGGGGTTTTAAGCGGTCTTACAATTTTCCCGCAGATGGCTGCCGAGGGGGAGACAAGCCTTATTACAGGGTATATGACTGCTTTTACAAACTTCATTTCTTCCTGGTGGCTTATGTTTTTGGCGGGCGCTATTTTTGGAAAGGTCATGGAGGACAGTGGAGCAGCAGATAGTGTATCTAAATGGATAGTCGAGAAAATCGGAATCCGTTTTGCGCTTGTGGCCGTTGTGGCGGCCTGTGCCGTGTTGACATACGGCGGGGTAAGTTTATTTATCGTAGCCTTTTCTGTTTTTCCGATGGCACTGAGTTTATTTAAGCAAGCAGATATTCCGCGGCGATTCATACCGGCAGCAATGGCCTTTGGTTCTGTAACATTTACAATGACGTCCGCCGGATCACCGGAAATTCAGAATTGGATTCCGATTGAATATTTGGGAACAACGCCGTATGCCGGGTTAGAAGTTAGTATAATAGTGGCTATTTTTATGATTGTTTTCGGTTATATCATGCTAAGCTGGATCATTCGCCGGGCAAAGGCCAAAGGGGAATATTTTATCGCGCAGGAGCAGGATCAATTTAATTTGACGGAAAGTGCCAAGCTGCCGAACCCTGCTTTGAGCGTACTGCCGCTTCTAGTTGTACTTCTTATCTCTTATTTCTTCCATGATTCGCTTGGTACATCTGCGCTTATCATCGCGCTGCTTGGGGGTATTTTGACGACATATCTTGTAAGCTTTAACTATATGAAAAATCGCGAAAAAGCAGTGGCTGATGGCGCATTAGGCGCTGTTATTGCGATTGCCAATACGGCAGCTGTAGTTGGATTTGGCGGTGTAGTAAAGGAAACGGAATCTTTCCAGACGGCTGTTAGCTGGGTAACCGATCTGCCGGGCTCTCCTTTGATAGGCGGCGCTTTTGCAGTAGCAATTATTTGTGGTTTAGCCGGATCATCTTCCGGCGGACAGGCGATTGCATTGCCTTTAATTGCACCACACTATTTGGATATGGGCGTTGACCCGGAAGCATTGCATCGTGTAGTGGCCATTTCTTCAGGCTCATTAGATACGCTTCCTCATAGTGGTTACGTAGTCACAACCATTACTTCCATTGCCAATGAATCTTATAAGGATGCATATCCTGCATTTGGATTAATGACCGTTATCCTTCCAATCTTAGGAACAATATTAGCTGTGATCTTATTCTCGGTCGGCCTATAACGATAGAAAGGGTCTAAGTTGAAGACCTGTTGAAGAAAGAGATGATACGATGAACAAAATCAGCATAATTGGCGCCGGCACGATGGGGCATTCGATCGCTCTAACGGTTGCTTGGCGAAATTTATCCGCTACAATCTATGCAATGGATGAAAGAGAAGTAGACAGAGCAACCGAAAGTATTCGGCAAAAGGTAGATACATTAGTGCAAGCTGATCTGCTGACAGAGGAGGAAGGTAATCAGCTTTTACGTAATCTCCAGTTCACTACATCATTGATGGACTGTATAAATAATACCGATTTTATTATTGAGGCGGTGCCAGAGAATCTTAAAATCAAGAAAGAGCTATACCAGTCGCTGGAAGCAGTAATCCCAAAAGATGTGCCGGTTGCTAGCAACACTTCAGGCATACCAACCAGTTCTCTATCTTCAGAAATGCTTTACCCGGAACGCTTCATCATCACACATTTTTGGAATCCAGCCCACCTTATTCCACTTGTCGAGGTCGTCCCGGGGACAGCGACGAATGAGGGTACAGTTAAACAGACACTGGAAATGCTGGAGCTGTTAGGTAAAAAGCCGATTCTAGTAAAGAAAGAAGTTCTAGGCTTTATCGGCAACCGGCTGCAGTTTGCTTTGTTTCGGGAGGCTCAGTACTTATTGAGTGAAGGAGTTGCCAGCAAGGAGGATATCGATTTGGCTGTTACACACAGCATCGGTCGGCGTCTGCCAATGACCGGTCCGTTGATGTCTGCTGATTTCACTGGATTGGATGTCGCAGTCGCGATCAGCGAGTATTTGTATGAAGACCTATGTAACGATAGGAAGCCGAGCTCTCATATGACACAATTTATTGAGAGCAATCAATTAGGCGTGAAAAGCGGGCAAGGTTTTTATAAGTGGGATGAAGAAGAAATAAACAAAGTCAGTAAAAGACGCGAGCAATTATTGATTGAATTTTTAAAGTTAGATACACAAAAGAGGAGTGGGAAGCTTGAAAGATAAAGTAATATTCATTACAGGTGCTGCAAGAGGAATTGGTTATGAAATCGCTCAGTCCTTCCTGGAAGAAGGTGCGAAGGTGATGATTTCAGATATCAATGAAGAGAGCTTAGAAAAGGCACTGGAAGGTCTTTCTGAAAATGCATCAGGCATCGTATGTGATGTCTCCGAAGAAGAGGATGTAAAAAGAGCGATAGATGCTACGGTCGAGCAATTTGGCTCAATTGATATCCTGATTAACAATGCAGGCTTGCAGCATGTAGCGATAATTGAGGATTTCCCTGCTGTAAAATTTGAGCAAATGCTGAAAATCATGCTCGTCGGGCCTTTTCTCACAACAAAGTATGCACTCCCATATATGAAGGAGAAGAATTTCGGGCGAATCATGAATATTGCTTCCATTAATGGGTTGATCGGCTTTGCCGGGAAATCTGCTTATAATTCAGCAAAGCATGGGGTGATCGGTCTTACGAAGGTAACGGCCTTAGAGACAGCGGAATATAACATTACAGCCAACGCCATATGCCCAGGATATGTTGATACTGCGCTTGTGCGGGGGCAGTTCGAGGATTTGGCCAGAACACGGAACATATCGACGGAGCAGGTGCTTGATGAAGTGTTATTCCCATTAATTCCGCAAAAACGTCTGCTGGAGGTAGCAGAGATTGCCTCCTTGGCAAAATATTTAGCAAGTGAGGAATCACGGGGGATGACGGGACAATCACTCGTTTTAGATGGGGGCTATACAACACAGTAGGCCAGTTTCAAAAGAATGAAATGAATAAAAACAGTCGAAGTGTAAGTATCTTCGACTGTTTTTTGATGAGTGGAGGTGTGTTTTCTTCAAAAATCAACCTATAGTTGACAAACAATCGTAAAGTAAACGATTGTTCGCTACTTTTACCGCTAAATTTTGGATATAGTAGCGGTAGGGAGTTGATGAAATGAAAAACCTTCAGTTTTCAGCAGTAGTCGCAAACAGACGGAAGGAGATGGGGTTGAAGCAAGAGCAGGTCGCCCAGTATATTGGTGTCTCAAGAGCAGCAGTATCAAAGTGGGAAAAGGGCCTAAGCTATCCGGATATTACACTTCTGCCAAAGCTGGCGACCTACTTTAATATATCGATTGATGCATTGCTTGGGTATGAGCCCCAAATGACAAAGGAACGGATTGGCAAAACATATGCCGATTTAGCGAGGCAATTCAGTGAGCAGCCATTTGAGGAGGTCCAGAAGGAAATCGAGCAGCTGCTGGCAGAGTATTATTCCTGCTTTCCGTTTGTATTGAAAATGGCACAGCTGTATTTGAACTATCATCCACAGGCAATAGATCAGCAGCAGGTGCTAAACAGGATTTTAGAACTTTCTGAACGTGTGAAGGAATACAGTGGTGACCATCTTTTAATTAATGAAGCGGTCATGTTTGAAGCGTATGTCAAGCTGGTACAGGGAGCACCAGCAGAAGTCTTGGAAATTCTAGGCGAGAATGTATATATCGAGCTGGGGGCCGATCAGCTGATTGCTACTGCCCATCAAATGCTGGGTGATGTGAAAAAGGCAAAAGAGATATTGCAGGTAAGCCATTACCAGCATGTTATCGCCACTATCGGCAATGCAGCGGAAAGTCTGCCTTTGGAAGTTTTGAACGAATCGCATTTTGACGAAATCGTATACAGGATGCAAGAGATGATTAGGCTGTTCCAAGTCGAGCAATTAAATGTGAATACAGCACTTATTTTTTATCTGAAGGCAGCGATGGGTTATGCCATGCAAAACCGTACAGAGAAGGCCCTGGAGATGATTGAAGTCTATTGTCAAATATGCTACCGTCTGGAGTTTCCATTGAGGTTGCAAGGGGATAACTATTTCTATCTGTTATCCGACTGGATTGAAGATAAAATCCAAACGTGCGGGCAGGCGCCGCGTGATGATCTGTCTATTAAGAAGGATTTAGTAAAAACAATGGCAAACAACCCGGCATTCGAGAGCTTATACGGGCACCCTACTTATAAATCGCTCATGAGTAATTTAAAGCATCATCTGCACATCGAGGAGGAACTTTAAATGGAAGAACTAGCAAATATCAATTGGGGGTTAATTGCCCCGCTTATAGTCGTTCAGGCTATTTTGATGATAGTGGCTTTAACCGATCTAGTTCGCATTCATGCAACGAATGGGCCGAAATGGGTATGGGCTTTAGTCATTATATTCGCCAATCTAGTCGGCCCGGTCATCTATTTCATTGTTGGGAGAAAATCATCATGATTACAGTGAGTAATTTAACAAAGACATTCGGAGCGCAGACGGTGGTATCGAATGTCTCCTTTACACTTGAAACAAATACAGCGACAGCCTTAATCGGACCGAATGGAGCAGGAAAGACGACGACCTTGTCCATGCTGACAGGGCTGTTAGCACCGACAAGCGGTTCAATTGAGATAGCCGGCGTAAAGGATATCCGCAGGGAAATAGGCTTTCTTCCTCAATATCCTCAATTTTATCCTTGGCTGACAGCGCTCGAGTTTACGGAAATGGCTGCCAAATTAAGCGGGGTGCCCGCGTCAGCAGCTAAAAAGGAAGCAGAAAGAGTACTTACTTTTGTTGGTTTAGAGGAGGCAATGAAGAAAAAAACCGTTACGTTTTCAGGTGGTATGAAACAGAGGCTCGGCATGGCCCAGGCTATTGTCCATAAACCGAAACTTCTACTGCTTGATGAACCGGTGTCGGCATTGGATCCAGTAGGCAGACGTGAAATTATGAATTTATTGAAGGAGCTGCAGCAGCAGACGACGATTCTCTATTCTACGCATATTTTGAATGATGCAGAGGAGATGACCGACCAACTGCTATTCTTAAGAAAAGGGGAGCTAGTCGAGTCGGGATCCCTTACAGAAGTCCGTACCAAATTTGAGTCCCCGCGTTATCGGATAGAGTTTGCGACACAAGAGGACGCATTACAATTTGCTTCGCAGTCGCAGCTTTCCGCTACTGTAACCGGTTCATCGGTATATGTGGAAATCATAGAAGAACGACCGACGATGCAGCAGTTATTGGAGCGGCTTGTCGCCTCAAAGTTTGCCGTTACGAAAGTGGAACGTGTAACAGCGAGCCTGGAGGAAATATTTATGAAGGTGGCGGGACAATGAATACTTTTTTGACGTTGTTTACGAAGGAATTCCGAGAGGCTTGGCGCAGCCTGAAGTTTGTGTGGATGCCGCTGCTTTTCATTGTGCTGGGCATTATGGATCCTCTTACCAATTATTTTATGGAAGATATTTTAGGAGCTGTCGGCAATTTGCCGGAAGGGTTTATGCTGACAATGCCTGAACTGCACCCGATTGATGTTCTCTCTGCCTCTACCAGTCAGTTCCAATCTATTGGTTTAGTAGTCCTTGTCGCGACAATAGCTAGTGCCATTAGCCGGGAGCGACAAAACGGAATGGCAACACTGCTGTATGTACGCCCGATTTCTTTTACCGCTTTGTTTATGAGCAAATGGGCTGTCGCAAGTTTATTGGGGATTGTCAGTGGGGTGGCAGGATACGCAGGAAGCCTGTATTATACGACGCTGTTATACGGGTCGGTAGAGTATGGAGCATTTATGAAAATGCTTGGTACTTACTGTATTTGGATTCTTTTTGTAACGGCTGTGACGCTTGCTTGCAGTGCCATGTTCAATACGGCTATCTCTATGACATTGGCCATCCTTCTCCTGCCATTTGGTTTAATGATAGATTCAATAATCGGCAGTTTCTGGAGTTTGAGTCCGTGGAAGCTTTCTGCCTATGGAGTACAATTTATCAGTGGTGGAACGAGTGAGTACTATACAGCGACAGTAGCTTTAACATTAGCTCTTATGATTAGCGCTGTGCTGCTCGGCATTTTGTTCTCAAAAAGAAATGCGGCCACAGCAAAAATATAGAAAAATATTACAAAAAGAATAAGTAGTTTTTATTATGTTTTTCCATCAAACTGAAGAAGCAGACTCTCTTACAACAGGAGGGCTGCTTTTTCTATATTTAAATATAAGAAAATTAGGAATATAATAAAGAAAGAGCAAAGGGAAGAAAGGTGAGCCTACTATGATCGTGAAAAATTCGGATCGCTTTTTGACAGCGTTTAACCGGATTGACCCTCAGATGCGGGATATTGCAG
>JAPSKP010000024.1 GCA_031181585.1 Lysinibacillus sp. | reverse complement strand
AAGCTTGAGTGAAAAGAGGATATAGTTTGAATATAAAAGAAATCATTGTGGTGGAAGGCAAGGATGATACAACTGCCATTAAGCGTGCTGTTGGTGCTGATACGATTGAGACAAATGGCTCCGCTATTTCTGAAGATACATTGCGGCGAATTGAGCATGCTCAAAAGAAGCGGGGAGTAATTGTATTTACGGACCCTGATTATCCGGGCCGCCGTATTCGAGCCATAATTGAGGAACGCATCCCTGGCGTAAAGCATGCTTTTTTAGCAAAGGAAAAGACGATTGCAAAGAATGGTCGAGGCCTTGGGATTGAGCATGCTAATGACGAAGATATTCGTAATGCTTTGCGTCATGTTTATACGGTCAATACAGGCAGCCACTTTGAGGAGCAGATTACCCTGGAGGATTTAATGCTGGCGAAGCTGATTGGACACCCACAGTCGAAAGAGCGCCGTACTAAGCTTGGGGAAATTTTAAATATCGGTATGACAAATGGAAAACAGTTACACAAAAGGCTTATTATGTTCCAAATTACAGTGGAGCAATTTGGCTCGGCAGTAGCACAGCTAGATCAGGAGGAACGACATGTATAAAGATATAGCAACACCGATTCGCACAAAGGAAATTTTAAAAAAGTATGGATTTTCTTTTAAAAAGAGCTTGGGACAAAACTTTTTGATTGACCCTAATATTTTACGAAATATTGTAAGCCATGCCCACCTTACATCTGAAAGTGGCGCGATAGAGGTGGGGCCCGGTATTGGAGCACTCACAGAACATCTGGCACGAGCAGCGAAAAAAGTAGTATCATTCGAGATCGATCAACGCCTTTTACCTGTATTGGAGGACACGTTAAGCCCTTATGATAATATAAAGATTGTCCATTCAGATATTTTAAAGGCAGATGTTGTAAAAGTAATAGAGGAAGAAATGCCGGGTATCGAGGATATTATGGTAGTAGCTAACCTACCTTATTACGTAACGACACCTATATTAATGAAATTGCTGAATGACCGTCTGCCGATTCGCGGCTTTGTTGTGATGATGCAGAAAGAAGTAGCAGATCGTATCACTGCAAAACCCGGGACAAAAGAATATGGATCTTTATCCATTGCTATCCAGTATTATTGTACGGCAGAAGTGGCAATGATTGTACCAAAGACCGTATTCATGCCACAGCCGAATGTGGACTCAGCGGTAATTCGTTTGATTAGGCATGGCAAGCCGCCCGTCGAAGTAATTAGTGAGGATTTCTTATTTGAAGTTACACGAGCGTCCTTTGCTCAACGCCGTAAAACAATTTTAAATAACCTGCAAGCAGGCTTGTCGGAGGGCAAAAAAAATAAGGATGCTATACTTAATGCACTTGAAAAAGCAGGAGTTGAGCCATCTCGTAGAGGAGAAACACTTACGATTGAGGAATTCGGACATTTAGCGGATGCCCTATATCCGACATTTTACAAACGTCAATAAATCGAACTTCCTAAAAAAAATCACTGTTTTTTTAAAGAAAAAAGTTGACGGAAATTATTCCTTGGTGATAAAATATTATATTTTATTGACACGACTGGTCATTTGTGATATACTTTTATTTAGTGAGGTGTATGCGAAAATGCCAAAAACGTTAGCTGACATTAAAAAGTCGTTAGAGTGTCATTTGGGTAAACGTTTGCAATTACGAGCAAACGGAGGTCGCAAGAAAACGGTTGAGTGTGAAGGCGTACTTAGCGAAACATATCGTGCGGTATTCGTCGTAGAGCTTGATCAGGAAGATAACGCGTGTAAACGTGTGTCTTACAGCTACACAGATATTTTAACAGAAGCAGTGGAGATTACTTTTTTAGATGACACGATTGCTGTCGCTAAATAGGGTTTAGTTTTTAATTTATATGTTTAATGGAGCACCCATGTTAATGGGTGTTTTTCCTTTTTAGGAGAATGCATAGTCCGAACGGAATCACACATAATACATTTGTCAGCCTTATATTCAAAAGGAGGCAGAAAGCATGGCTAAAGAAAAGATCATGTCACCACGTCTAAAAGAAGAGATTGCCAAGGAACTCGGATTTTATGATGTTGTACAAAAAGAAGGTTGGGGCGGAATTAAAGCCCGTGATGCCGGAAATATGGTCAAGCGTGCCATTGAAATGGCCGAAGAAGGTCTTGCAGCGGAGAAACGCAACAAGAATATTTAGCTAGGTTGAACCAAAAAGAGAAATAAGGCTGACGGAAGCTGTCTCAGAGATGAGACAGCTTCTTTTTCATAAACGATCAACTATAAAAAGTTTCTATACTTTCCATAAGTGCCTTGTCGTGCGGTATGGTAAAATAAAATGCAATGATATTCGCGATGTGCGAGATGTAAGGAGGATTTTGGCATGCTGTATGTAAAGGCGCCCGCTAAAATTAATTTAACATTAGATGTTTTATATAAAAGGCCCGATCAATATCACGAAGTGGAAATGATTATGACAACAGTGGATCTTGCCGACCGGATTGGCTTAGAAGCACGTAAAGATGGTCTTATCAAAATTATTTCAGCTGATCGCTTTGTTCCGGATGATGAGCGAAATTTTGCTTACCAGGCGGCAAAGCTATTAAAGGATACATATGGAATTTCTGAAGGTGTATCAATTAAAATTGATAAAGAAATACCTATTGCAGCAGGGCTAGCTGGTGGCAGCAGTGATGCAGCTGCTACTTTGCGCGGGTTGAATGAGATGTGGAACTTGAATTTGACAATGGATGAACTCGCTGAGCATGGCTCAAAAATAGGTTCGGATGTTTCTTTCTGTGTCTATGGTGGAACGGCACTGGCTACAGGGCGTGGAGAGAAAATAGAAGAATTGCCAGCTCCGCCTGCATGTTGGGTCGTATTGGCGAAGCCGAAAATCGGTGTTTCTACGGCAGATGTATATGGAGGACTTAAGCTAGATGGTATCAAACATCCAAATACTAAACAAATGATTAAGGCAATAGAGAAACAGAACTACGAGCTTGTCTGCCAATCACTCGGAAATGTGCTGGAGACGGTAACCTTTAACCTGCATCCTGAAGTTGTGACGATTAAAGAACAAATGCATCGCTTCGGGGCAGATGCAGTACTGATGAGCGGCAGTGGGCCCACTGTCTTTGGATTAGTGGATTCAGAAACACGAGCTACACGTATTTATAATGGGTTACGGGGCTTTTGTGAAGAGGTATATGTGGTCCGTATGCTGGGTGAACGGAATCCACTTGCTTAAAAACGTATATTTGTGGTAATTTACGTATTAAAAGTTCGTGTTTGTAATGGTTTAATTATTGCATGGGAGAGGATCAAATGAAATGGAAGCGCAGTGAACGTCTTGTTGATATGACTTACTATCTGCTCGAGCATCCACATCAGCTGATCCCGCTAACTTATTTTTCTAATCTATATCAATCCGCAAAATCCTCTATTAGTGAAGATTTGTCGATTGTAAAGGAAACATTCGAAGAAAAAGGAATCGGGTTGCTGATGACAGTGCCTGGCGCAGCAGGCGGAGTAAAATATATCCCGAAAACGTCCGAACAGGACGTAAAGGATATTATTAATGAGCTTATTGTAGAGCTTGGACAGTCGGATCGCTTGTTACCGGGCGGCTACTTATTTATGACAGATTTATTGGGAAATCCAGACTTGATGAATCGGGTGGGAAAAGTATTTGCAAGCGCGTTTGCGGACAAGCAGATAGATGTAATTATGACCGTAGCGACAAAGGGAATTTCAATTGCCCATGCTATCGCGCGTCATTTAAACGTACCAGTCGTCGTTGTCCGCCGTGATAGCAAAGTGACGGAAGGTTCTACAGTAAGCATTAATTATGTATCCGGCTCTTCTCGCCGAATTCAGACAATGGTTTTGTCAAAGCGCAGTATGAAGAGCGGTCAGCGTGTCCTCATTACGGATGATTTCATGAAAGTAGGAGGCACAATGAACGGCATGAAGAACCTGCTTGAAGAGTTTGATTGTGAGCTGGCAGGAATTGCTGTTCTCGTGGAGGCAGAGCATGCAGATGAAACACTTGTAGATGACTACTACTCATTAGTAAAGCTGCATGAAGTAAATGAGAAAGATCGTACGATAGCGTTAAGTGAAGGCAATTATTTTTCAAAGGGGAGAAAAGTATGAAAACAGTATCGACAAACAATGCACCGGCAGCGATCGGTCCTTATGCACAAGGAATTATTGTAAACAATATGTTTTATTCTTCAGGACAGATCCCATTAACAGCAGCAGGCGAGCTAGTTGAAGGAGATATCAAAGAACAGACAAACCAAGTATTTGAAAATTTGAAAGCTGTTCTTGCAGCAGCAGGCAGCTCACTAAATCAAGTCGTAAAAACGACAGTATTTATGAAAGATATGAATGACTTTGTAGAGATGAATGAAGTGTATGCAAGTCATTTCGGTGATCATAAGCCGGCACGCTCAGCGGTAGAAGTAGCCCGTTTACCGAAGGATGTAAAAGTAGAAATAGAAGTAATTGCATTAGTTAAATAATGTTTAGAAAGCGCTGCATATAAGCGGTGCTTTTTTTGCGGAAAAAAAGCCCTCAGCAATCCCTAAAAGATGCCAGTAGTAGAACAGTTTGATAGACGATAGGAAGAATAGCAACCATGTTGCTGATCAAACATATATTTAAGAGAATTCTATATTACGGAATAGTAAATAGATCTAAAAATTTAAAATATTTATAAATTTCCACTAACTAAAGAAGGATTTTTCGATTTTTTGAAGAAATTAACTCTCATAAAAGATGGCATCTTAGAAGAGAGGGGTGAAAGAATGGAAGTAACAGATGTAAGATTACGTCGGGTGCAGACAGATGGTAGAATGCGTGCGATCGCTTCCATCACATTGGATGATGAGTTTGTGGTACATGATATTCGAGTGATTGATGGAAATTCTGGTCTGTTTGTAGCAATGCCAAGCAAGCGTACGCCGGATGGTGAGTTCCGTGACATTGCGCATCCAATCAATTCAGGAACGCGCAATAAGATTCAGGAAATCGTCCTAGCTGCTTATCATGCTTCAGATGAAGAAAATGAAGAGGAAGTCCTAGAACTGGAAGAAGCGAATGTCTAATTTTTATATAAAAAGAGTCTACCCTTTAGTAGGGTAGACTCTTTTTATATGGAGAAGGAGCAGAAATCTGCCCAAATAAGCGTTTTCAAGACGTAAAGGACAGGTATTAAAAAATGCGGATGTGTCAATGTTTTGTCAAGTCCGAATACCTTGAAAATCGTTTGAATTTACTATATAGTCATAAGAGACAATGAGCTGAATTGGGGGACTTAAAGATGACTAATATTTTTGCTATCGTGCTAGCAGCTGGTCAGGGAACACGTATGAAGTCCAAATTATATAAAGTGCTCCACCCTGTTTGCGGCAAGCCAATGGTTCAACACGTTGTAGATCACATCGAAACTTTAGATGTAGAACGTATTGTAACGGTTGTCGGACATGGCGCCGAAATGGTGAAAGAACAGCTAGGAGAGCAAAGTGAATATGTGTTACAAGCAGAACAGCTTGGAACAGCCCATGCTGTACAACAGGCAGAACCTGTTCTTGGTACGCTTGAAGGCACAACATTAGTGGTTTGTGGTGATACACCATTAATCCGCCCTGAAACAATGAAAGCCCTATTTGACTACCATACTTCACAAAACGCTAAAGCGACTATTTTAACAGCAGTGGCAGAAGATCCGACTGGTTATGGCCGCGTTTTACGGGATGCTGAAGGAAGTGTAGCTCAAATTGTAGAACAAAAGGATGCAACAGAAGAGCAAAAGAAAGTAACAGAAATCAATACAGGTACTTACTGTTTTGATAATAAGGCACTATTCGAAGCTTTGAAACTTGTAAGAAACGATAATGCGCAAGGAGAATTTTATCTTCCAGACGTTATCGAAATTCTACAGAAGCAAGGAGATCTTGTTGCTGCATATGTAACAGAAGATTTTGAGGAAACACTTGGTGTTAACGACCGTTTTGCCCTTTCTCAGGCAGAGGAGATTATGCGTGCTCGCATTAATGAGCGTCATATGCGTAACGGTGTTACAATTATTAACCCTTCTACGACTCATATTAGTGCAGATGCAATTATCGGCTCTGATGCTGTGATTCAACCAGGTTGTATCATTGAAGGAAAGTCAGTAATCGGTGAAGATTGTATTATCGGGCCAAACAGTCATATTGTAGATAGTGAAGTCGGCAATGCGACAACAATCCACAGCTCTGTTGTCCTGCAAAGTAAAGTAGGCAATGAAACAGCTGTTGGGCCATTTGCGCACCTTCGCCCAGCTTCTTCGCTTGGTGACCATGTAAAGATTGGTAACTTTGTAGAAGTGAAGAAAAGTAATTTAGGTGACCATACAAAAGTGTCGCATTTAAGTTACATAGGAGACGCTGAAGTAGGGGATAATTGCAATATTGGCTGCGGTACAATTACAGTCAATTATGACGGCAAGAACAAATTTAAAACAGTTATTGAAGATGATGTATTTGTAGGATGCAATTCGAATTTAGTGGCGCCGGTTACATTAGGAGCTGGCTCATTCATCGCTGCAGGTTCAACTGTCACGAAGGATGTACCAGGTGATGCGTTAGCGATTGCACGCGCACGCCAGGAAAATAAATTAAATTACGTTAGTAACAAATTAAAATAAATTCATTAATTAGAAAAACAGGAGGCCATCATGCCGTATCAATACGCTGACTCAAAATTAAAAATCTTCTCGCTAAACTCTAACAATCCCCTTGCACAAGAAATTGCAAACGAAATGGGCTGTGAGCTTGGTAAATCATCTGTAAAGCATTTCAGTGATGGAGAAATTCAAATTAGTATTGAAGAAAGTATTCGCGGTTGCGACGTATTCATCGTTCAATCCACTTCTGCACCTGTAAATGAACATCTCATGGAGCTATTAATTATGGTTGACGCTGTAAAACGTGCTTCAGCTCGTACAGTAAATGTAGTAATGCCATATTACGGATATGCACGTCAAGACCGTAAAGCAAAAGCTCGTGAGCCAATTACAGCAAAACTAGTAGCAAACCTTCTAGAGACTGCGGGAGCTACTCGTGTAATTGTATTAGATTTACATGCACCACAAATTCAAGGTTTCTTCGACATTTTAATCGACCACTTAGTGGCAGTGCCTATTTTATCTGATTACTTCAAAACGAAAGGATTTAATCCGGATGATGTTGTAATCGTATCGCCTGACCACGGCGGTGTAACGCGTGCCCGTAAAATGGCAGAGCGTTTGAAGGCTCCAATTGCCATCATTGATAAACGTCGTCCAAAACCTAATGTAGCAGAAGTAATGAATATTGTTGGTAATGTTGAAGGCAAGGTGGCTATCTTGATCGATGATATCATCGATACAGCAGGTACAATTACAATTGGTGCGAATGCTTTGCTTGAAGCCGGTGCAAAAGAGGTTTATGCTTGCTGTTCTCACCCTGTATTATCGGGTCCTGCAATTGAGCGTATTGAAAACTCAGTGATTAAAGAATTGGTTGTGACAAACACAATTCAATTAACGGATGATCGTAAATCTCCAAAAATCAAACAGCTTTCAGTAGCTGGCTTGATGGCTGATGCTATTTCTCGTGTATATGAAAATAAATCTGTCAGCACATTATTTGATTAATTAAATAAACCGAAAGCCTTGTCCCTATAGGGACAAGGCTTTTTTGCTTCCAGAGGATTTATAAAATTCAATATTGTGGATAAAGTTTAGGAAACTGTGCAGTCTATTTGGTGCTTTTGTTTTGACACTTGGTTTAAAATTTCCTGTATAGGGTAAAGAATAAAGTGAAAATATTTACGGAAAAGGGGATTATGAGATATGAGTACAGTAATAGAAGCAACAAAACGCGAAGCTGGCGCTCGCTCGATTTTAACCGAAGTACGAAATAATGGTAGCATACCAGCAAATGTGTATGGTTACAACACAGAGGCGACACCTATTAGTGTGAACGCAAAAGATTTACTTAAAGAAATTCAAACAAACGGTCAAAATGCCGTATTTAAATTAAATATTGAAGGAAAAACAGTAAATGCTGTAATCAATGAAATTCAGCGCGATGCATTAAAAGGTCTTGTTAAGCACGTTGACTTCCAAGCAATCAGCATGAATCAGGAGATTGAAGTAGAGGTACCTGTTACGATTGTTGGTGAGTCAGCAGGCGTAAAAGAAGGCGGCGTATTAACGCAGCCAAACCGAGAATTAAAAATTAAAGTAAAACCGTCGGATATCCCGGAAGCAATTGAAATTGATGTATCAAATTTAGGCGTCGGTGATACATTGTCATTAGTTGATATACGCGAAAAAATTAACTATGAAGTACTAAATGACGATGATTATACATTGGCTACAGTTACACCTCCAACTAAGGGTGACGAGGGAGCAGATACGGATGCTGAAAGTGTGACAGCAGATGACGTAGAAGCAACAGGAGAAAAGTTAGATCCGGACCGACCTGGACGAGAAGATTAAGAAATGGGAGTTCCTTTTAAAGGGACTCCTTTTTTACGGATTATTTTATAGTAAATCGTTAGAGGTGATGGCGGTCTTTCGGCTGTTTTGATAAGTAGAAGAAATGGTGATGAAAGGTCCGTAGTTTTTGCAGTAGTGCCTGGATTATCGCATGTTTTTGAATCGGCAGGTATATTCTTAGAGGGTTCTTTAGTCACTTTTATTAATTCTATAAAAAACTTATTACCTTAGTCCATTTTTCTGTAGAAAGAACTTTTCCGAAGGTTATGGTAAAATAAGCTACGATTAAAAATTCGAATGAGGTTAATAAATATGAAACTAATTATTGGTCTGGGTAATCCAGGGAAGGCTTATGACCATACCCGTCATAATATAGGATTTGATGTTATCGATGAATTGGCAAATAAATGGGGAGCTCCGTTAAATCAATCAAAATTTAATGGTATGTATGCAACAATACACCGCCCTGAAGGTAAAGTAATGCTATTAAAGCCGCTGACATATATGAATTTGTCAGGTGAATGTGTGCGGCCGATAATGAATTATTTTGATATTGATGTAGAGGATATTATTGTTATTTATGATGATTTGGATTTGGAAACGGGTAAGCTGCGTCTGCGCCAAAAAGGGAGTGCAGGAGGACATAATGGTATCAAATCACTAATTCATCATCTTGGGACGCAAGAATTCAACCGAATTCGGGTAGGAGTAAGCCGTCCACCAGCAGGCATGAAGGTAGCTGACTATGTATTATCGAAGTTTTCTAAAGAAGATGAATCAATCGTGCAGGAAGCAATCAAAAAAACATGTGATGCAGTGGAAGCATCCCTTTCAAAAAAATTTTTAGAAGTCATGAACATATTTAACGGCGCATAAAAAAATAGAAGAGCGTCTATACTTTGAATACACATGTATTCAAAAGGAGGGCGCATATGCCTGTTCGTTATCGCTGCAGATATTGTGAAACAGAAATTGGAAGGTTACCTTTCGATGCAGAGGAAACAATCCGTAAGTTACATCAGTTTGAAATCGGGGAAATTGATGATTATATCGAAAAAGATGCGCGAGGCGAAACAATCGTTCATTCGATCTGTGAGCATTGCGAAGATTCGCTCCGCCAATTTCCAGATTACCATGCGCTGAAAAAATGGTTGCAGTAATGAAAAGATGGTGAATCACAAAATAGCAGGTCGCTTTGGCACATGTAAACCTTAAAAGGTCCAGTGTGCCAAGGCTTTTTCCGTTTTAATTTAGAGGGAAATATTTTCTGCTCTAAATTTGAACTGGATTAACACTGTCTATCAAATATTCTTTAGGGATTCAAAAAGATGAGAAAAATAGAGTGAAGGTCATTAATAAGTAAATGGGCGTAAGAGCTTTTTAAATTGAGAGGGGTTTTTAAATGGAAGTTTTTCATCAGCTATTCTCGCAAGATAAACATATAAATGCACTGCTGGAGCAAATTGAAAAAAATACAGCAGATCAGCAGTTAATTACCGGCTTGACAGGTGGTGCAAGGCCGGCTTTTATCCAGTCGATATTTAAGGAAACGAATAGGCCGATTTATATATTGTCTCCGAATCTATTGCAGGCACAGAAGCTTGCAGATGATTTAGCGTCTTTAGTGGGAGAGGAGTCTGTCTTTTATTATCCGGCGGACGAATTCATTGCCGCTGATATGACAATCGCTTCTCCAGAGTTACGTGCTCAGCGGATTGCAACGCTAGATCAGCTTGCAAAGGGGGCACCGGGCATTTATATCGTACCGGTGGCCGGCATGAGGAAATATATGACGCCGCCTGCCCAATGGAAAGAAAGCTTTTTACAGACAGCAATTGGTGAAGAGATTGAAATGGATGAGTGGCTGTTAAAGCTTGTCGCTATGGGTTATACACGCAGTGGTATGGTGACGTCACCTGGAGAGTTTGCAGCACGTGGAGGGATTCTGGACATCTATCCTTTATATGCAGAAGCTCCTATTCGTATAGAATTGTTTGATACCGAAGTAGATTCCATTCGTTCATTCGATGCAGATACACAGCGGTCGATTGAGAAGATGGATACTGCTCGTATTTTGCCGGCTATGGAAATTTTATTATCAATAGAAGATCGGCTGAAGATTGCAGAGCGTTTAGAGGGAGCTTTAGCGAACAGTTTAAAGAAAATAAAAAATCCTGAGCTGCAGGAACTGCTTGTCGAGAATACTCAATATGACATTACAATGTTAAAGGAAGGGAATCTTCCGGACCATGTAAATAAATATGGTTCTCTTTTATTCGGCCAATCTACATTTTTAGGGGATTACTTTGTAAAAGATGGTATTGTGTTATTTGATGAGCTAGGACGTATCCAGGAAGTGATGGATGCGTGGGAACGTGAAGAGGAAGAGTGGTTTTTATCTTTAATTGAAGAAGGGAAAATGCTTCATGACGTGAAACCTTCGTTCTCCTTTAAGGAAATAACAGCAATGCTTCGACAGCAAAAAATCTATTTGGCATTATTTGCGAGGACATTTTCCGGTATCCGTTTTTCTAAAACGACGAATATTTCATGTAAGCCGATGCAGCAGTTCCACGGACAGATTGCCCTGCTGCAAAATGAGGTAGAGCGCTGGGAGCGTGAAAAATTCACTGTCTTGTTTGCAGCAAGCGGTGGAGAGAGACTGCAGCAGATGCAGAGAATGCTGGAAGGCTATCATATTGAAGGACAAATCGGCATGCCGAGGGGAGCAGGAATCTTCCTGATAGATGCTGTGTTGTCTGCGGGCTTTGAACTGCCCCTGCAGAAAATTGCTGTTGTAACGGATGACGAGTTATTTAAACAACAAGCGAAGAAAAAGAAGCGTCCGCAAAAAATGACCAATGCAGAACGTATTAAATCCTATACGGAAATTAAGCCGGGCGATTATGTTGTGCATATTCACCATGGAATCGGGAAATACATCGGGATTGAGACATTGGAAGTTGGCGGAACACATAAGGATTATCTGCATATTCGTTATCGTGCGGATGATAAGCTATATGTGCCTGTCGATCAAATTGACCTCATTCAAAAATATGTAGCCTCTGAGGATAAAGAGCCGAAACTTCATAAGTTAGGCGGCGCAGAATGGAAAAAAGCGAAGGCAAAAGTGTCATCTGCTGTACATGATATTGCGGACGAGCTAATTAAATTATATGCCAAGCGGGAGGCAGAAAAAGGCTATGCCTTTACACCTGATTCAGACCAGGTACGTGCTTTTGAAGCGGAATTCCCCTATGAGGAGACAGAAGATCAGCTGCGCACAATCTTGGAAGTGAAGCGCGATATGGAGCGGGAACGTCCAATGGACCGTCTTGTATGTGGAGATGTAGGATATGGAAAGACAGAGGTAGCGATTCGTGCAGCGTTTAAGGCTATTCAGGATGGAAAGCAAGTTGCCTTCCTGGTCCCAACGACGATTTTAGCTCAGCAGCATTTTGAAACAATCCAATCCCGTTTTGAAGAACATGCTATCAATGTGGGGTTATTGAGCCGCTTCCGTACACGTAAGCAACAGCTTGAAACAGTGAAAGGCTTAAGAGAAGGTACGGTTGATATGGTGATTGGGACACACCGTATTCTCTCTAAGGATATACAATATCAGGACCTGGGACTTCTAATTGTTGATGAAGAGCAGCGTTTCGGTGTAACACATAAAGAAAAAATTAAACAGCTAAAGACGAATATTGATGTATTGACATTAACAGCGACGCCGATTCCGCGTACGTTGCATATGTCTATGGTTGGTGTTCGGGATCTCTCTGTTATTGAGACCCCTCCACAAAACCGATTCCCTGTGCAGACGTATGTAATGGAGCATAGCGGCGCATTGGTTCGAGAAGCTATTGAACGTGAGATGGCGCGTGGAGGACAGACGTTCTATCTATACAATCGAGTAGAAGATATGACAAGCCGGGTAGAAGAAATCCGGGCGCTCGTTCCAGAGGCACGGGTCGGCTTTGCACATGGACGTATGACAGAATCAGAACTAGAGTCTGTTATCTTGACGTTTTTAGAAGGGGATTATGATGTATTAGTAACGACGACCATTATTGAGACAGGTGTTGATATTCCGAACGTGAACACATTGATTGTCCACGATGCAGATCGAATGGGATTGTCACAGCTTTATCAGCTGCGAGGGCGTGTTGGACGTTCAAACCGTGTCGCCTATGCGTACTTTATGTACCAACGCGATAAGGTGCTGACGGAAGTAGCAGAGCACCGCCTGCAAGCCATCAAGGAATTTACAGAGCTTGGTTCTGGATTTAAAATTGCGATGCGGGACTTATCAATCCGAGGAGCAGGAAACCTGCTTGGTGCCCAGCAGCATGGATTCATCGACTCAGTCGGCTTCGATCTTTATTCGCAAATGCTGGAAGAGGCAATTGAAGAGCGCCGCAGCGGAGTGAAAAGAGAAGAAAAGCCAGAGGTGGAAATTCTCTTGCAGACAGATGCTTATATTCCGGATGCCTACATTCCGGATGGTTATCAGAAAATCCAAATGTACAAAAGGATCAAGGCAATGGAGCGTGAGGAGGATTACTTTGAAATCATCGATGAGCTGCAGGACCGCTTTGGGGATTTACCGGTGGAAACAGAGCGCTTGATGCGGATTGCACGCATAAAAGTATGGGCACTTCAAGCTGGAATTACTGCCATTAAGGAAAAGCAAAGTATCATTACTATCAATATATCCGAAGAAGGAACGGCAAGTGTAGACGGAGCAAAAATTGTCTCTGAATCGATGCAGTTTGAGCGTGCTGTCGGCTTTAGTATGGATGGTACAAAGCTGAATTTGACGATCGATATGAAGAAATGCGGCAAGTACCAGCCAATTGATGTATTAGAGAAGATGGTAAAGATTGTATCAGAGGCAAAAAAAGAAGAGGTAGCATAATAAAAAGGCGGACTATGTATAAAAAATAATGTCCGCCTTTTTCCTATGAAAGAAACTATATCGAGATGTTTTGCGCCGCACTATAATGCATCCCATTCGTGTAATTTAACCGCTGCATCAATTCTTCACGATCTGCATGTTCATGACGTTTTTCCATAAACATTTTTTCTTTTGTCGAAGAAGTTGTCAGCATATTGCGCTGTCCATTATATTTTTCAAGGTATCTTGTGAAAATACCGCTTTCTACTTCTGTACGAACTTGCGGGCGATTCTTAATATCAACCGGATTATAATAATAAGCTAAATGCTCGCCTGCATAAAATTGCGTCTGCTTATAAGCATTAGAGTTACTTTCCACACGATCTACTCGCATAAGTATCCACCTCATTTTTATTAGCTATATACCCACTCGAAAAACAAATAAACGATAAAAATGGCAAACTAACTGAATTTAGGCTTCTGAAACTAATAGATAAATCAATAAACTAGTTCTAATTTCCTGTAGAGAATAATGTTTTTATTGCATAGTTTACAATTTGCTTAACCATACTAATTGGGAACAGAGCTAAATTTGTGGAAAGTGAGGTAGCATAATGAAAGCAACAGGTATTGTACGTCGGATTGATGATTTAGGGCGTGTTGTTATACCAAAAGAAATTCGCCGGACGATGCGGATTCGCGAAGGCGACCCGCTTGAAATTTTTACAGATCGTGAAGGTGAAGTCATTCTAAAAAAATATTCACCAATCAATGATTTAAGCGAATTTGCAACAGAGTATGTGGAATCATTATATGAGGCATTAGGATTACCGATTTTCCTTAGTGACCGCGATGAAATGATCGCCATTGCCGGTGTTGCCAAAAAAACGTATAGCCATCGTCGTCTTTCTCCTTTTGCAGAAGATTCGATGAAAGAGCGCCGCCCAATATTACATCAACAGGAAACTGTTATCGAACTTGTTCCAGGTCAGTATGAAGAAGTAAAATCTTATTGCATTGTTCCTATTCTTGCGAATGGCGACATTATTGGCGCCATTTATGTCCTTTCTAAAGATGGGCTGATTGGGGCAGTAGAACAAAAAAGTGCCGAAATCGGTGCCCTCTTTTTGGCAAAACAAATGGAAAGTTAGAGGCTATAAGCAGATGGAGAGATACCATCATAGCTTTCCTCATAAAAAAGGACATTATGTCACCTTAAGCAGGGCGATATGGGTCTTTTCGAAAACGTCCTGTATAAAGAACGGGACGTTTTTTTATAGGCAATTAAAAATTAAAACTATAAAAAATGGTTACGGTAAAGTATGAAAATACGCTTTGCAACGAAAGCGCAAAAAATCTGAGCGATCTTTGGTTTTCTTCAGCGTAAGTCGCTGACGTTTGCAGGCCTTTATAGAAATTAAGCAGGCGTTTAAACGTTATTATCCTTCACCTTGGCAGAAGAACTGTCCTCTTAATCATGGTATACTTGTACCATTGTATAGATGAGGAAGGATTCAATATGTCTTCACAATTCAGTATGAAAAGCTATATGAAGGGCGCGCTGCTATTGACGATAGCGTCGCTTATTGTAAAAGTGTTAAGTGCTATCTACCGGGTGCCTTTCCAAAACATGGTAGGCGATCAAGGTTTCTATGTGTATCAGCAGGTTTATCCATTCATTTCACTTTTTGTCGTATGGACGTCTGGAGGATTTGCGGTCGCCATTTCAAAATTATTAGCTGATACCGAGAATGAACAAATAAGGCATGGGATTACCATGACAGTGTTTCAATATTTAACACTATTATCTGTGCTCTTTTTCTCCCTCTTGTTTTTCGGAGCAGATTTGCTGTCTTCCTGGATGGGAGATGCTATGCTGGCCCCCCTTTTAAAAACCGGTGCATTTGTTACCCTTTTTATGCCGGCTTTAGCTGTGATGAAAGGTATCTTTCAATCTCGCGCGATGATGCAGCCTGTCGCTTATGCACAGGTTTTTGAGCAATCTATCCGAGTGGCTGTCATTTTAATCGGTACGATTATTATTATGACTGCTTTCTCTGGGACCGTTTATGCTGCAGGGAATATGGCGGTACTCGGAACGGTAATTGGTGAATTGGCAGGCGTCATCTTATTATTTGTATATATGAAGAAATCGGGGTTTTTATTCCAAAATAGTATGATTATTCCAAAGTGGCCTGTCATTAAAGAAGTGACGATTTTCAGTATGAGTGTGAGCATGAGCAGTTTATTGCTGTTAGCTTTCCAGCTTGTTGATTCCTTTACTGTATTTTCTATGCTGGCAGAAGCAGGGATGCCTAGGCTAGAGGCAATGAAGACGAAGGGTGTCTATGATCGTGGACAGCCATTAGTCCAGCTGGGGATTGTCATTGCTTCTTCATTTTCGCTGGCAATTGTTCCGCTTGTTGCCTATAAATCAAAAAAAGGGGCACTGGGGGAGATTCCTTATATTCAATTGACCTATCGGGCCTCCATTCTTTTCGGTGTTGCAGCATCCCTTGGACTTATTCTTGTCATGCCCTATGTGAACGTGCTGTTGTTTAAAACAGAATCACTTTCTATCGTATTAATGCTGTACGTGCTGCAAATTGTGCCGCTTTCCGTTATTTTGACCTTTACTTCGATACTACAAGGCTATGGAAAGCTAAAAGTACCGACTTATTTTTTACTGGGAGCACTTTCATTAAAGCTAGGCGGTAATGTCCTGCTCATTCCACTTTTCGGCATTTTAGGAGCAGCACTTGCGAGCAATATCGGTTTGTTCATGTGTGCAGCAGCGCTAATGTATTATCTAAAGCAGCTAAAAGGTATAACGTTGGCGAAAAGGTCATTCTATCAAAAACTATTCATTGCCGCTTTAGGTATGGTGTTCGTCATAGAAGCTGCTTCTCTTTTATTGGGAGGCGTCATTCATTTTGACTCCGGGCGTACAGCATCCGTTATTTATAGCGGTATCCTCATTGCTCTTGGTGCCTTTAGTTTTATCACTATTGTGGCGAAGCTCCGCCTGCTTAGTGTGCGGGAGTGGTTTATTATTCCATTCGGCCGAAGGATGGCAATGTACCAATTATGGTTAAATCAAAAGAAGTAGGTGTCTATATGCATCAATTAACAGTTATTGGCCTTGGTGCAGCGGATTTTGATCAGCTGCAGATGGGTGTATACAAACAATTAAAGCAAGCTAAGAAATTATATGTCCGTACAGAAGATCATCCTGTCCTTCAAGATCTGAAGGAAGAAGGAGTAGAGTTTTCCAGTTTGGACTACATATATGAAAAACACGATACATTCGCTCCTGTATATAAAGAAATCGCTGCAGTATTAATTGAAGCAGCGAAGAATGAACCAGTGATGTATGCGGTGCCGGGACACCCGCTTGTTGCGGAGCAGACGGTGCAGCATCTAATTGAAGCGGAGCGAAACGGGGAAGTACAGTTGAAGATTGCAGGAGGGCAGAGTTTTCTAGATCCGATTTTCGGAGCTTTAAAGATTGATCCGATTGAAGGTTTTCAATTGCTTGATGGAACAAGTATGTCGATGCATGACATCAATATGCGTCAGCACATTTTAATTGCTCAGGTATACGATGCATTCAGTGCCTCAGAAGTAAAACTGACGCTAATGGAGAAATATCGGGACGACTATCCGGTAACGATTGTGACAGCAGCAGGCTCTTCGCAGGAGAAGCTGCTAACGGTGCCCCTCTATGAGCTTGATCATGTAGCTGAGCTAAATAACTTAACGACGGTTTATGTACCGCCTGTAGCATCCGACGAGGAAGCGCTGCGTGATTGGACGACATTCCGGAAAATTATCGCAACTCTCCGCGGTCCAAATGGCTGCCCATGGGATCAAAAGCAGACGCATGAATCATTGAAAAAATATTTACTAGAGGAAGCGCATGAGTTTTTAGCTGCTGTGGATGCGGAAGATGACTATGCAATGATTGAGGAGCTAGGCGATGTTCTATTGCAAGTATTCCTTCATGCTCAAATTGGAGAGGACAATGGCTACTTCAATTTAGAAGAAGTACTAGCATCTATTAGTGAAAAAATGATTCGACGCCATCCGCATGTGTTTGGTGATGTATCGGTAGAAGATGCGGATCAGGTAGTAGCGAATTGGGAAGAGATTAAGCGAGCGGAAAAAGGGGAGCAAGAAGGGTATCTTTTAGTTGGTGAGTACCGTGCTGACTCTTCACTGCAAACGGCTTATAACTATCAGAAAAAAGCTGCAAAAGTAGGGTTCGATTGGCCGAATGTGAAAGAAGCGTGGGATAAACTCACTGAAGAGATGAAAGAATTCCAAGTAGAAATAGAGAAAGGCGATGCCCGCAGCCGTATGGAGGAATTCGGGGATGTGCTGTTTACATTAGTGAATGTGGCACGTTTTTATAAAATTTCTCCGGAAGAGGCAATGCTCCATGCGAATGAAAAGTTTGCAAGCCGCTTTCGCTATGTGGAAGATCAGGTAAAAAAGAATGATAAAGGCTTTGTGGCATTTACACTAGAAGAGCTGGATGCTTTTTGGAATGAAGCAAAGTTACGGGAGAAGGGGGAATAAATATGCGTTTAGATAAGTATTTGAAAGTATCAAGATTGATTAAGCGCCGGACATTGGCTAAGGAGGTAGCAGTGCAAGGGCGCATTACCATCAATGGGAAGACGGCAAAGGCCAGCAGTACTGTCAAAACAGGCGATGAACTAGCTATTCGGTTTGGCCAGAAAATCGTAACAGCCCGTGTGGAGGAACTTCGGGAAAATGTGCGGAAAGAAGAAGCAGCCAGCATGTTTACGATTTTGAAAGAAGAAAAACTAGAAAAGGTTGAGCCTGAATTCATTGATGATGAAGAATAATAGGAAATTAAAATAAGTAAGAAAAATAGAGCGTGATAGTAAAATTTACTGTCATGCTTTTTTTCATGTGTGCATACAGTGTAGAAAGTGGACAAGGAAGGGGAGCTAATATGCAAACTGAAAGCACAAGATACACGATTCCATCGGGAGATCATTTAATAACGCTGCGTAACCGCAAGCGTATGGATATGACATCTGTTAAGGAGATTGAGCGATTCGACCAAGAAGAATTTTTCATTAGAACGTCTCAAGGGCATTTGCTCATTCGTGGAGAAGAATTAAAAATCGTGCATTTAGACGTGGACAAGGGGTTGCTTACACTAGAAGGTATGGTCAAGCTTGTTCAATACGATGAAGAAGACTCTGGCCTATCAAAGAGTCTATTGCATAAATTATTTGGATAATGTCTGTACAATTAGTTAGTACGTTCGTCATGTTTTTGGCAGGAATCATGGTGGGTGCAGTCATTGATTGTGTCCGGCACATGACCTCATCTTTACCGAAAAAATCTATCTTTTACAAGCTGTCACCTTTTATAGAAATAGCTTTTTGGGCAATCCTTGGTACGATAACTTTCTATTTCTTGTTCTTAATCAAAGGCGGCGAATGGCGGGCAATTGATCCAATCGCCCAAATAGCAGGAATTATTTCATATGATTTATTTTTTCAGCCTATAATACGTTTCATCGGCAGAGTTTTTGTGAATATAACAATTAGGCCTGTTCTGTTTGTCGGTCGTCTTGTTTTCCTCATCATTCGAAAAATTATTCACATAGTAATACGGATCGTGAAGTTATTAGTAAGACCATTTTCCAAAATCTATAAAACTTCTAAGAAACGGTTTAATTCCGCAAGATAAATACGTATAATAGGAAATAATACTATTCGAAGAATATGGGGGTGAACGGCGTGGCGCAGCGTCAACAACAAGAACAAGTACATAGAGACTCTGTTAAAACGTTGGATAATGACTATGTCCGTTCAAGCGCGGAGCAGTTAAAAAAACAACAAATCAAACAACGTCAAAAAGTGTTAAGCCGTCGGAGACTAGCGGTATTTTTCGTATTTGCCGCTGTCGTATGTATCGCTTTAGTGAGTGCAATGATGAATCAGAATACCCGTTTGGCAGAGAAGGAAGAAGAGAAACGCCAGGCGCAGGAAGAGCTAGCAGCTATTAAAGATCAGCAGGAAATGCTGAAGCTACAAATTACAAAGCTAGAAGATGATGAATACATTGCCAAATTGGCGCGTAAAGAGTATTTCCTCTCAGAAGATGGGGAGATCATTTTTACCATTCCTAAAGAGGACAAAAAAGAAGTCGACGAGCAGTAACGAAAAAGGCGAACACGCAATACGCGACGTTTGCCTTTTCAAATGGGGTAAATCATATGAAAGATTAAGGACTTTCAGCTGATTTGTCGTTTTATAGCGAGAGAGTGTTGTTGACAGGTAAACTTGGTCGGCTATAATAGAAGAGAAACTGATAAAAGTTTCGCGATATTTCAGGACTGATACAGTCGCTTAAATTTTAAGGAGGAGCATTTTTTTTATGTCAATTGAAGTAGGCAGCAAAGTACAAGGGAAAGTAACAGGAATCACTAATTTTGGAGCATTCGTTGAGCTGCCAGATGGCAAAACGGGTCTAGTGCACATCAGTGAAGTAGCAGACAACTATGTCAAAGACATCAACGAACATCTCAAAGTAGGAGATGAAGTTGAAGTAAAAGTGATGAATGTTGAAGCGGATGGGAAGATTGGTCTTTCGATTCGTAAAGCAAAGCCTCAAGCTGAGCGACCAGAGCGTCCGCAGCGTCCTCGTCGTGATAATAACCGTTCACATGAGCGAAACGATCGTCAGCCGAAAGAAAACTTCGAGCAAAAAATGGCACGTTTCTTAAAAGATAGCGATGAGCGTTTAGCTACATTAAAACGTGCCACAGAGTCAAAACGTGGCGGCCGTGGAGCACGCAGAGGGTAATTTGCTGGCTGTTTTAATTGTAGAAAAAGTGTGATATACAGCAGCGGATCATGCGAAATGCATGATTCGCTCTTTTTTATTCTTACTACATACAGGTAGCAAGGAAGAGACTGAGGTATATGTACCTCAGCCCTTTTGTTGTTGTATAAACAGCTTCACCAAGCCGATGAGTGTAATAATACCAATCACTAACCCGATCAATAGCAGAAGAATCTGCAGGAGAATGGGTGTCTTCGTTAAGAAAAAGCCAAGCAAAACAAACACTGCGCTGGCCGCACATAAAGCCGACAGTGTACGAAAATCTTTCATCATAATTTCCAACCTCCCCCTCCCATCATAATCGACTGGGAGATACAAAAAAAGGCTGTCCCTTATATTTGCCGGTGGAAAAATCTATTTTTGTAGATATTTAAATAAAATGAGCATCAACTGGGCTATTTTGGACGGATTGTTTCCTAATGAGTGACAAATTGTTCATATATTATTATAGTAAGTATAAGAACTTATAGAAGGGACGATGGGTGACAGATGGACTTTTAATCTTATTTTCGTGAACAATCGAAAGCGAATGTTTCAGCAAAATAGGATTAGTCTGCCCATTTTCCAAATGAAGAATAAAAAACGGCTTCTTTTTGCCGTTTTATTTGCCGACTAATCCTTCCAAAACAATTGGAGGGATTTTTTTCTCTCCATTTTACAGGAGGAATGAACATGAAAGAACTACTGCGAATTGAGCATTTAACATTAGAGGCAGGAGAACGTCTTCTCTTTAAAGAGGCAGACTTGACAGTAAAGGAGCGGGAAATCATTGGTGTCATTGGCCGCAATGGAGCAGGGAAATCTTTGCTGCTTGCCGCTATTAAGGGAGAATTAAAAGAAGCTGAAAACCAGCTGAATTGGCGGAAAAACGTATCTATACAAATGGTTGAACAAGAAAGGGAAGCCTATAAAGGAAACTATTTGCCTTTAATGCGCGATTGGCATATCCCGGAATTACCATACGAACTGCTAAGCGGGGGACAACAGCTAAAGTGGCGCCTTGCCGAAGGATTTTCAAAAAAAGCAGAACTACTTCTTTTGGATGAGCCGACCAACCATTTGGATGAATCCTCTGTTGCTCATCTCATCAAGGAAATGAAAAGTTTCGAAGGAACGATGATTGTTGTCTCACATGATCGGCACTTTTTAGATGAGGTCGCGACGAAAATTTGGTCAATTGAAGAACAGAGGATTGCCGAACAGGAAGGGAATTACTCCCATTATATCAATGTAAGGGACGAAAGGAAAAAGGCTCAACAGGCAGCTTATGAAAAGCAGCAGAAAAAAGTAGAGCAAATTGAAAAGCAAATCGGTGAATTGACGTCATGGTCACAAAAAGCACATAGAGAGTCCACAAAGCAGGAAGGTTTTAAAGAATATCACCGTGTAAAAGCAAAGAGAACGGATGCACAAATTAAGTCTAAGCGTAAGCTTCTGGAAAAGCAGCTGCAGAAGGAAAAGGTAGATGAAGTAAAGCAAGAGCAAGAGGTGTTCTTTGATTTTCAGGGGAAGAAGAAGCAGGGAAGGCGTTTGTTTGAATTGAAGAATGCCAAAGTAGCCTTTAACGAAAAAACATTATTCAGAAGCCTTTATTTAACGGTTCAAAAAGGAGAGCGTATTGCTATTAGTGGTGACAATGGAAGCGGCAAAACCACTCTTTTGAAATTGCTGACAGGGGAGATAGAGCCTACAGAAGGAACTGTATGGCGTTCTCCAACAGCAACAATTGGCTACCTGTCACAGCAGGTATTTGATCTTCCACTTCACTCCACGCCAGCACAGCTGTTTGTGCGGGAAACGTTTGAAGAACGCAGCAAAGTACAAACAGTTATGTCACAACTTGGTTTTAGCCATCTTCAGTGGGAAGAGCCGATTGAGAATATGAGTATGGGTGAGCGGGTGAAATGTAAGCTTATGCAATACATTTTGAATGAGACAGATGTTCTGCTGCTGGATGAACCGACGAACCATCTTGATCTTCCTTCTCGTGAACAATTGGAAAGAACATTGGTCCATTATCCTTGTACGTTGATTGTCGTCTCACATGATCGTTATTTCCGGCAAAAAGTCACAAAGGCTGAGATAAAATTAAGTGAGCCGGAGCGCAAAATGCCGCAAAAAGGGATAGATGAGAAAGAGGAACTGCGGATGAAGCTTGAAAACGAACGTCAGCATGTACTAGGAAAGCTGAGTATATTGACGAATAAAGATGAAGAATATGCAGAATTAGATGCAAAGTTCCTAGAACTGACAAAAAGAATCAATGCATTGAAATAATAAAAAAGCGTAGAACGATCTAAAATCGTCCTACGCTTTTGATATGACCCGTACGGGATTCGAACCCGTGTTACCGCCGTGAAAGGGCGGTGTCTTAACCACTTGACCAACGGGCCGTTGGTGGCGGCAGAGGGGATCGAACCCCCGACCTTACGGGTATGAACCGTACGCTCTAGCCAGCTGAGCTACGCCGCCAAAATTAACAACAAAGACTATATTACTAGCGATCACCAAAAGTGTCAAGCAATTATTTAATAAAAATCTTATGTATTTATTTATCACAATGTCAGCATTTTCGTCGAACAATTTTTTGAAGACAATGATACAAACAGACAAAATTCATCGCATCATTTTCTTATAATAGACCCCATATAAAGGGGGAGGAAAATTGGTGACAACACAAGCTTTACGTCAATTATCGAACTTAGATGGTGAGCAAGTGATAGGAAATGACAAGAAACTTGCTTTTTTACTACAGCTCACTTTTTTAGGCGTCAGTTTCTTTTTAGCGAAGTCCGTCTTTTTCGGAGCAGCAGTCCCGTTTTTTGTCCCATTTTGGGCGGTTGTAAATCTGCGTTATCAGCATGTGAAATGGCCGACATTGATCGGAGGATTGGTTGGTACTTTAACGCTTGGGTTCGGGCAATTGGTTATTGTTTGTTTGCAGATTTGTGTTTATCAGTTATTAAAAAAAATCAGGAAGCTGCCATTACCTGTACTTGTGATGCTGGCGACCCTTCTTGTCCAAGTTGGGTGGCAGTGCATTGTTTATATGGGATGGCCGCCGTCAGACATTCGATTTTATATTGCTTGTGAGGTAGTACTTGCAACGCTTATGACGATTTTCCTGCACTTCACGCTGCTGCCTCCATATCGCTTTTGGGCGGCAGAATGGACATATGAACGAGCTGGAGCTGCGTTTTTCATCCTAGCTGCCATATTAACAGGCATGTCAGCCTTTTCATTTTCCATCTTTAATTTAGCTATTATCTCTCTTCACCTTTTCATTTATGTTGCTGCATTTGTAGGCGGCGTTACATTATCTACAATCATTGCTACGATATTAGGGACGATCGTAGGGATGGCCGAGCTTTCATTTACAGGCATGCTGGCTCTCTATGCACTGACCGGAGTCTTCGCCGGAAGCAGTATGAGAATGGGAAGAATCGGTATTGCCTTTAGCGGTATAGCCCCAAGTATTTTCTTTTTTTTCTATGATGCGACATTACCGCTGGACATTGTTTATTTTGCTTCCATTGCTACTGCGACCCTCTTGTTCCTTTTGATCAACCGCTCTGTATTAGAGAAGATGCGGGTACTTTTTTATCCGAAACGAGAAGAGGTATTAGTAAGGCGGCAGGAATGGCTAACGAATAATATGGCCCAAACAATCGAGCAGTTCCAACAGTTTGTTTTTTTCATGAAGGATCTGGTATTTGATCGTTTCACTGAGCAGTCTGCTGCTCCAAAAAGCCTGCAGCCTTGCAATATATGCCAAGAATGCTTCAGGTACGACCATTGTTGGGGAGAAGAGAAGAATATTGTGGAGCCCATTTCACAATATTACAGGGCGAGGGCCTCTAGAAAAACAGTTGCTACTGTACAAGCAGAAGAATTGTTAAAAGGAAAATGTATTAAATCTTCAAAGCTGCTGCAGGAGCTGGAGCGGGTATTATACAATGAGCAGATGAATAATCAGCTTTTCCACGGAAAAAAAATGATTGCCTTACAGCTACAGGATGTAAGCCATCATTTGAATGGGCTGCTGCAGCAAATGCAGGACGAATCTGTAACGTTTCAATCGATGGAAAATGAATTGCTTGAACAGCTTCAAAGTGCACAGTTGAATTGCTTTCAAGTGGATATATTGTCTAATGAGGTGGGGAGACGCCGTATCGTCTGCTCCATTACAGCAGAAAAGGCTGAACAGGTAACGGAGCTCGGTGAGCGGGTATTGCTCCCGATGCTGTACGAGCGATTTTCAGAACCGTTTTATGTAGACCGTATTGATTATAAGGAGGTACCATTTCCTTATGTAGAGGTACGTGTGAAATCATCTGTTCGCTTCACTATGGAGCAGGGGATTTACAGTCAAGCCAAGTATCAAACATCGGGGGATGCTCATGCACTGTTTCCGATTCATGAGGGACTAACGGCTGTTATGCTGTCCGACGGAATGGGACAAGATCGGCGTGCCCGTAAGGAGAGTGATACACTCATCCGGATGCTGCGGGAATGCTTGACGTACAATATGGATCCAGAGACAGCCATGCATACCATCCATTATGTTATGTCTCTCAAGCGCGACAGTGATATCTATGCCACAATTGATTTTGCACTTGTTGATCTTCAGCACGGCTCGCTCTGGTCCTGGAAAGCAGGAGGGATTGCTACCTATATTCTGCGGGGGAGAGACGTTCTGAAAATTGAAGGCAACGCCGCTCCGGTAGGGATGATGCCTACCTTCTCTATTGAAACGGAATCGCTTCGCCTGATGGCAGATGATATAATTATTATGGCCTCAGATGGCTTATTTGAAGGAACGAATAACTGGAGTAAACAGGAAACTGCTTTCTTGAAGCTGCTAAAACAGACAAATAAACCACATCTTTCAGCCGATGTGTTATTGTACGATGTAATGGCCCAATATAAGCGTATGTTTGATATAGACGATGATTGTACGGTCATTGCCTGTAAAATAAAGCATATTAACCCGGAGTGGTCGGTATTAAATTTAGTATAAGAAGGTGAAAAGATGAGAGGATTCGAGAAAAAGGTACTGGCGTTTATCAAGGACGAGCATTTGATAAACCGGGGAGACCGGCTTCTCGTCGCTTGTTCGGGGGGCGTCGACTCAATGGCGCTTCTCCATTTTTTTGATCGGAATAAGGAAGTATTACATATTGAGCTATACGCGGTACATGTAGATCACATGCTTCGCGGAGAGCAATCAGAAGGAGATAGAAAGTTTGTGGAGGCTTTTTGTGCAGCCCGCAACATTCCCTGCTTCAGTACAGGGGTTCCAATACCGGCTATTTTAAAAGAGCAGGGAGGGAATTCCCAGGCGGTCTGCAGGCAAGAGCGTTATGCTTATTTTGCTTCTGTTATGAAGGAGCACGATATAAGGAAGCTGGTAACAGCACATCATGCGGATGATCAATTAGAATCTATCCTGATGGCGCTTGCCAAGGCAGGGAGTGTCACAGGTATGATGGGGATCCAGGTGAACCGTCCATTTGAAAATGGCCATGTAATTCGTCCATTTTTAATGGTTACAAAAGAAGAGATAAGGGAATATTTAAAAAAAGGTAGTATTGATTACAGGGAAGATGCAAGTAATGAGAAGGATGACTACACACGTAATAGGTTCCGTCATCATATTGTACCTCTCTTAAAGGCAGAAAATGCCGCTGCCGCACAGCATGCTGTTCAATTATCGCTGCAGGTTGCACAAGATCAGGCGTATTTACAGGGGCTCGCTCAACAAGCTTTTGACCGTTTAGTCACAAAAAAGGCCGAAAATTGCTATGAAGTTGAAATTCATCCCTTTATAAACGAGCCACTTGCTTTACAAAGAAGGCTCATTTTAATACTATTAAACTATCTTTATAACGATACAAGCACGTTTCAGCGTCATGCATTATGTACGTCCATTTTGAATTTATTCCAGACGCAAAACGGGAATGCCATGTTGAATTTGCCGGATTCATTTCGGGTAAGCAGGCAATATGGCAAAGTGTTATTCCATCAAGAGCAGGAAAAATTATCCTTTTTCCCCTGCGAGCTTACTGTAAACGAATGGAATGAGATGATGGATGTTCGTGTGTACATAGGAGAACCCTCTCAAATGACCGCGCTACAAAGTGACGAGGCGCAAGTATTTTATTGCAGCGCCGAAAAGGTATCCTTTCCATTACGCGTAAGAACTCGCGAAGAGGGAGACCGAATACAGCTTCCAGGCATGACTATGCCAAAGCGTTTATCCCGCCTCTTTATAGACGAAAAGGTTCCTCTTGCTAAGCGAGATGAGTGGCCGCTACTCGTTGATGTTCACAATGACATATTGGCAGTGCTAGGATTACGTGTAAGTAATAAATTTTCCAGAACAAGACGGGTTGATGATGACTGGGTGTTCATTATCGACCGGGATGAGGCTGGAACGTTTGAACAATCTCGAGGAGGAATCAATGATGATTCAGAATGATATTGAAAAAATTATGATTACGGAAGACCAAATCCAGGAACGTATTAAAGAATTGGGTGCGGAGTTGACAGAGCTTTATAAAAGCGATTTCCCGCTGGCTGTCGGCGTACTGAAGGGTGCAATGCCATTCATGACGGACTTGATGAAACGTTTCGATTCCTATGTTGAACTTGATTTTATGGATGTTTCGAGTTACGGCAATGCAACAGTATCTTCTGGAGAAGTAAAAATCTTAAAGGACTTGAATACAAGTGTGGAAGGCCGGGATGTCATCATTATCGAGGACATCATTGATAGCGGCTTAACATTGAGCTACTTAGTGGATTTATTCAAGTATCGTAAAGCGAAAACGATTCGCATCGTTACGCTTTTAGATAAGCCATCAGGACGAAAGGTCGATCTGAAGGCGGATATTGTTGGTTTTGAAGTACCAGATGGTTTTGTAGTTGGTTATGGTTTAGATTACGCAGAAAAATATCGTAATTTACCTTACATCGGGATTCTGAAGCGAGAAGTTTACTCCTTTTAAGTAAAATACGTGTAACGATTTCGACAAAAATCGTGCAAAACACATTTTATCTAGGGCTTTTCGTTGTATGTGGAAATCATCGTATGTTAAGATTTTACTTATAGTTTTTCTGTAATGTTGTGAGGAGGCTGGGGATGAATCGAATATTTCGATACACCATATTTTATTTGTTAATCTTTCTCGTAATTATCGGGATTTTTGGCACATTCAACGGGGGAAATACTCCAACCGAAGATCTTACGTATCACGAGTTTTTACAGGCCTTGGACGAGGATACGATCGATTCGGCGACAATCCAGCCGGATAGTGGCGTATACGTTGTAGAAGGCAAAATGAAAGGTGCTGAAGAGGGAGAGACATTTACTGTTAATCTGCCTCAAAATAACCAGACATTAATGGACCGCTTGACGAATCTTGAGCAGGCATATCCAGATGTTACATGGGAAAAGGCACCAGAAACGAGCGGCTGGGTTCAGTTCTTTACTGGCATCATCCCGTTCATTATCATCATTATTTTATTCTTCTTCCTATTGAGCCAATCTCAAGGCGGCGGTAATAAAGTGATGAACTTTGGTAAATCGAAAGCAAAACTTTACGATGACCAAAAGAAAAAAGTTCGCTTTACAGATGTAGCTGGCGCTGATGAAGAAAAAGCAGAGCTTGTCGAAGTTGTAGAGTTCTTAAAAGACCACCGTAAATTCACTGAAATTGGAGCTCGTATTCCAAAGGGAATTTTATTAGTAGGTCCTCCTGGTACGGGTAAAACGTTACTTGCTCGTGCAGTAGCAGGGGAAGCTGGCGTACCGTTCTTCTCGATTTCAGGTTCTGACTTCGTAGAAATGTTCGTCGGTGTTGGTGCATCGCGTGTTCGTGACTTATTCGAAAATGCGAAGAAAAATGCACCATGTATCATCTTCATTGATGAAATTGATGCTGTTGGTCGTCAGCGTGGGGCCGGCTTAGGCGGCGGTCACGATGAACGTGAACAGACATTGAACCAATTGCTTGTTGAAATGGACGGATTTGGTGAAAACGAAGGTATTATTATCATCGCTGCAACTAACCGCCCAGACATCCTGGATAAAGCGTTACTACGTCCAGGCCGTTTTGACCGTCAAATTACAGTGGGTCACCCAGATGTAAAAGGACGTGAACAAATTCTAAAGGTGCATGCACGTAATAAACCACTTTCAGATACAGTGGATTTATCAGCGGTGGCACAACGTACTCCAGGGTTCTCGGGTGCAGATTTAGAAAACTTATTAAATGAAGCAGCGCTTGTAGCAGCTCGTAAAAATAAGAAAACCATTACTATGATTGATATTGATGAAGCTTCTGACCGGGTTATTGCTGGTCCGGCAAAAACGAGCCGCGTTTACTCTGCAAAAGAGAAAAAGCTTGTTTCATTCCATGAAGCAGGTCACGTAGTTGTCGGTTTAATGCTAGATGAAGCGGATACAGTGCATAAAGTAACAATCGTGCCTCGTGGCCAAGCTGGTGGTTATGCAATTATGTTACCGAAGGAAGAACGTTTCTTCACGACGAAGCAAGAGCTATTGGACCGTATTGCGGGACTTTTAGGTGGTCGTGTAGCAGAAGAAATCGTACTTGGTGAAGTTTCAACAGGTGCGCATAATGACTTCCAGAAAGTAACTAGCATTGCACGTGCGATGGTTACAGAGTACGGTATGAGTGATAAAATTGGAGCAACTCAATTTAGCTCAAGCTCGGGCGGAAATCCGTTCTTAGGACGCGATTTCAATACAGACCAAAACTATTCTGATCAAATTGCTTATGAAATTGACCAGGAAGTACAGCGTATCGTAGGAGAACAATACGAGCGTACACGTCAAATTTTAACGGATCGCCGTGATTTACTTGATTTGATTGCCAATACTTTAATGGAGAAAGAAACATTAAATTCGGAAGAAATCGAGCATTTACGTGATCATGGTGAATTACCACCCGAATCGGTAAAGCTTATGAAAGAAAATCAAGCAAAAGAAAATACGGTAGAACCGACAATTGAGGTAGCGGGCACACCTACTATTAACAATGATGTTCTTGGTAAAGAGCAGGAGCCATCAGTTGTGGATTTACCAAAACCGGGACCAGAGCTTAAAAAACAGCAAGGTATCGATGAAGATCCAAAACGAGATTAATCTAAAAGGACAAAGCATTCGCTTTGTCCTTTTTTATATGCGTCCGGTATATGCATCGGCATGTAGAAGATGAGTTTTGATTTCCTAAGACAAAGTAGAGGTTAGCCGGGAACAAGGATATCCATGGCAGCACGGAAAGCTTGCGGCAGGGGCAAAGGTCTGAGATGTGTAAGTCCCATAGAGGGCTGGAGATTACTAAATGATAAATCCTTTCTATCGAAGGTCCTATCAAGCACATGTGGCTGCTAGATGGTAAGGGAGTATATGTAGGAATTCGGCGTACTATTTTCAGATAGATGAAGCTGTTACGTTTGTGCCTTGGCAGGAAAAGAATCTGAAACTATTCGCGGCCGTTCTTTCTATGTTATTATTTTTAACAAATGGACAGGTGGTGAGTATATGATTTTGGTGTTAGATGCAGGAAATTCAACGATTATATTAGGCGTATATCATAACGATAATTTAGTTCATCATTGGCGTATGAGTACGGAGAAAAAAGCGACCGAAGATGAATATGCTATGAAGCTTCAATCGTTTTTCACACATGCAGGCATTTCGTTTGATCAAATTTCAGGCATTATCATATCCTCCGTGGTACCTCCAATTATGTTTGTACTAGAAGAAATGTGCAAAAAGTATTTTCATGCGAAACCATTGGTTGTAGGTCCAGGCGTTAAAACCGGTCTTAATATAAAATATGAAAACCCTAGGGAAGTCGGAGCGGATCGAATTGTGAATGCCGTTGCAGCAGTGCAATTATATGGCGGAAGACCATTAATTGTAGCTGATTTCGGTACGGCCAATACGTATTGCTATATTGATGAAAAGGGAAACTATATGGGGGGAGCTATAGCCCCGGGTATTTCTATTTCAACGGAAGCCCTTTATACAAAAGCTTCGAAACTGCCTCGGGTTGAAATTGCAAGAATGGCCAATATTGTAGGAAAGAATACGGTGGCAGCAATGCAGGCCGGCATTTTTTATGGATTTATCGGACAGGTGGAAGGTATTGTAAGCCGTATGAAGGCAAACAGTAGAGAAGAGCCTCTTGTTATTGCCACAGGGGGCTTAGCAAAGCTGATTGCTAACGAAACAGAAATGATCGACATCGTTGAGCCATTACTGACGTTAAAGGGCTTATATATCATTTATAAAAGAAATCAATAAGAAATGGGGAATGAAAATGACAGGAGACTACTTAGTAAGGGCAATTGGCTATAACGGGCAAGTACGGGCATTTGCTGCGCGTACGACGGAAGCGGTAAGTGAAGCTCAGCGTCGCCATAATACATGGCCCCTTGTTTCAGCAGCATTAGGGCGTGCCATGACTGCCAGTGTTATAATGGGAGCTATGCTGAAAGGTGAAGACAAGCTGACAGTGAAAATTGAGGGGAACGGTCCGATCGGTCCCATTATCATTGACGCCGATGCAAAAGGGGATGTACGGGGCTTTGTAACAAATGGACAAGTACACTTCGATTTGAATGAACACGGTAAGCTAGATGTCCGCGCGGGGGTAGGGACAGAGGGTTTTCTAACAGTAGTAAAGGATCTTGGAATGCGGGATATGTTCTCTGGACAGACACCGATTGTATCGGGTGAAATTGCAGAAGACTTCACGTATTATTTTGCATCATCAGAACAGGTGCCTTCCTCAGTGGGGTTAGGAGTCCTTGTTAATCCAGATAATACAATTCTAGCAGCAGGCGGCTTTATTATTCAGCTAATGCCTGGATGTGAAGAGGGAACGATTGATGCTATCGAGCAACACCTGAGCACAATCGAACCAGTATCCAAAATGATTGAAAAAGGAATGTCGCCGGAGGAAATTTTAGAAGCTGTTCTTGGGACAGAAGGCAATGTTCAATTGTTAAGTACAATGCCGGTTAAATTCCAATGTCAATGCTCTAAAGAGCGGTTCAGTGCAGCGATTCTGGGGTTAGGTGTAAAAGAGATTCAAGATATGATTGATGAGGTTGGTCAAATCGAAACACAATGTCATTTCTGTTTAGAGACATACAATTTTTCAGAAGCCGAATTGCAGGGGTTAATTAATGAAATCAACTCGCAAAAATAACAGTACTAGACAAACACCACCTACACCGAATCCCATACCACTAACACAACGACGTTTAAAAACAAAGCCGGCTCTCGCCGTGATGGGTATCTTATTACTGGGTAATTTATTTTGGTTCATTTTATGGGTGTGGCCATCTGATAAAGATCAAAGCGGGGAGGAAATTGTCGCTTCGATTGATGGTGATAAAATTACACGCCAAGAGTGGCTGAGTGAAATGGAAAGCCGCTATGGAAAAGAGACGCTTCAGGACTTACTCAATGAAGCAGTCATGGAAAAAGCAGCAAAGAAATATGATATTAAAGTAACAGATGAAGAAATAGATTTAGAAATCGCTCTCATGCGATCGGCACAAGATGCAACTGATACAGCGAATTTAACGGATGTGCAGCTTCGGCAAAAAGTCCGTGCCCAGCTGATTCTAGAAAAGGTATTAGCGAAGGACGTTTTGATTGAAGAAGAACAAACGGCTACATATTATGAGGAAAATAAATCCTTATACAATATTCCTACCTCATACAGGACAAGTATGATTGTTGTTTCTTCAAAAGGGGAAGCAGCAAGTGTAGAGGAGGAACTGAAAAGCGGCTCCGAATTTTCTGTCCTAGCTCGTGAGCGCTCTTTAGATACAGCGTCTGCTAGTCTTGGAGGAGATATTGGTTTTATAACAGAGGACCAGGAGTCAATTGACCAGGCAATTTTGAAAGCGGTTAGTGATTTAAAGCCAGAGGACATTAGCAGTCCTGTCAAATTAGATGACGGGCGTTATGCACTCTTACAGCTTGAGGAAGTATTAAAGGGACAATCGTTTTCATATGAGGAAGTAAAAGGACATATTTCAAGAGAGCTTGCGATGGAGCAATTATCTCCTACAATTGCCCCGGAAGTATTTTGGTCTGAGTTTGGGGCAGAATGGTTTTATGGAGAAGCCAAATAGATAGTGAAAGATGGTGAAATGGATCTTTTCACCTCTTTCTTTATATTTCAATTTTTCAAAAAATATCGGAAAAATATTAGGCGTTTCATTGACAAAGGTAATAGGAAATTGGTAAGATTAAGTTAATAAAAACCTATTTACTTGGTAGGAATTAGAGGAAGGATGAGATTCATGAGTAAATTAGCAAATTCTGTAGCGGATTTAGTAGGACGTACACCGATTGTGAAATTAAACCATGCAACAGGGGAAAATGAAGGTACTGTATATGTGAAATTGGAGTACTTCAACCCAGGTTCATCAGTAAAAGACCGTCTTGCATTAGCGATGATCGAGGCAGCTGAAAAAGACGGCACATTAAAACCAGGTGGTACAATCATTGAGCCGACTTCAGGTAATACAGGAATCGGCCTTGCGATGATTGCTGCTGCAAAAGGCTACAAAGCAATCCTTGTTATGCCAGAAACAATGTCTTTAGAGCGTCGTAATCTACTGCGCGCATACGGTGCACAATTAGTATTAACACCTGGCCCAGAAGGTATGAAGGGTGCTATTGCAAAGGCAGAGGAATTATCGGCTTCAGAAGGATACTTCTTGCCGCAGCAATTCAAGAACGCGGCAAACGCAGAAATTCACCGCTTAACAACTGGTCCCGAAATTGTTGAAGCATTTGAATCAGAAGGATTACAATTGGATGCATTTGTAGCGGGTATCGGTACTGGTGGTACAATTACAGGTGCTGGAGAAGTACTAAAAGAAAAATTCCCTAACATTGAAATTATTGCTGTAGAGCCAAAAGATTCACCGGTTCTTTCAGGCGGTAATCCTGGTCCGCACAAAATCCAAGGGATCGGCGCAGGCTTTGTACCAGAAGTATTAGACACAGAGATCTATGATTCTGTATTCCCGGTAGAGAATGAAGTAGCTTTTGAAAACGCACGTAAAGTTGCGCGAGAAGAAGGTATCTTGGCTGGTATTTCTTCTGGTGCTGCGATTTATGCAGCAATTGAGGCAGCGAAACGTCTAGGTGCTGGCAAAAACGTCTTAGCGGTTGTGCCATCAAATGGTGAGCGTTACTTATCTACACCGTTATATCAATTCGAAGACTAATAAAAAGGACCATTTTCTATTAGAAATAGGATCCTAAGTAGGCGCAGCGAGAGATCGTTGCGCCTTTTTATGTTCTTATTAGCTTTCTTTCTCAATTTCGAGTTTAATAGTAAGTAATTGCAAAAAATTTGGAGGTTCTTATGTCGGTAGTAAAAGTAGCATCATTTTCATTCTCGATGACGAAGGATGCATTTTTTTATAGTTTTAAACAACAAGCTCAGAACGAAACAGAGTATGCGTTTTTAGAAAGCGGAAGAGGCGGCCATTATTCAATTGCCGCTCTCAAACCTTTTGCAACTGCCTATTCACAGGAAGAAGGCCTGTGTATCTGTTGGGATAATGGTCAAATAGAGATAAGGAAAGGCGAGCCATTGGCGCAGCTGGAGGGACTTATTGACGAGTATAAATTACCAAGAGATATGCATCTTCCTGTATTCCAGGGAGGGGCAATTGGATTTATCTCTTACGACTATGTAAGAAAGATCGAAGTGCTGCCGGAAATGGCACAAGATGATTTACAGGTCCCTGATCTTTTCTTTTATTTATTTGATACATGGGCAGTACACGATGTAAAGACTGATACAGTAACATTAATGAAATTATCAACAAATGACAAAGATTTAGAGGCATGGGCAGCTGATTGGCACCGCTATGCAAAGGCGGGCTTGCAGGCACGTCTATTTGGGCAGGAAAGAGCAATAGAAGTAAAACCGGATGAAAGTGAATTGACTGTATCGTTTTCTGGTACTTCCTTCGAAGAAGCGGTCCGAAAGATTCAGCAGTATATCGGGCAGGGAGATGTTTTCCAAGTTAACCTTTCTGTGCGCCAGGCAAAGCATCTGCATACGACGCCGCTAACGATGTATGAGGCCGTTCGCTCGTTCAACCCATCTCCTTATATGGCAATGATTGCGAATGAAGAGTTCGCGGTTGTAAGTGGGTCACCGGAACTGCTGATCAAACGAGAGGGCAAAGAACTTTCAACCCGTCCGATTGCAGGAACAAGGCCGCGTGGTACCTCGGATGATGAGGATATCGCATTGGCGAATGAACTAATTCAACATGAGAAAGAGCGGGCAGAACATGTTATGCTTGTGGACCTAGAACGCAATGACCTTGGTAAAGTATCTGCCTATGGTACAGTTGAAGTGAATGAATTCATGGTCATTGAGCGCTATTCCCATGTGATGCACATTGTCTCGAATGTTAGAGGTCAATTGGCAGATGGAAAAACAAATACAGATGTTATCCGAGCGATGTTCCCAGGCGGTACGATTACAGGAGCGCCGAAAATTCGTACGATGGAAATTATCGAAGAACTTGAGCCTGTACGACGCGGTCTATATACAGGTTCAATTGGCTGGATTGGCTATACAGGAGATATGGAACTTAATATTGTCATCCGAACGGCCTTTATCAAAAATGAAATAGCTTATATTCAAGCAGGAGCGGGAATTGTTATTGATTCCATTCCAGCGAATGAGTTTATTGAATCGCTCAATAAGGCGAAGGCGATGTGGCAAGCAAAAGCAATGGCGGAAGGAGTAAAAAAATGATTTTAATGATCGATAACTATGATTCCTTTACCTATAACTTGGTGCAGTATTTAGGGGAATTAGGGGAAGAATTGCTGGTGAAACGTAATGATGAGGTGACAGTGGAGGAAATCGAAAGGATGGAACCTAAAATGCTCGTCATTTCACCTGGGCCATGTACACCAAATGAAGCCGGAGAAAGTTTGCACATTATTGAATATTTTGCAGGGAAGATCCCTATTTTAGGTGTCTGCCTGGGCCACCAGGCAATTGCCCAAGTATTCGGTGGTAAGGTCATAAGGGCAGATCGATTAATGCATGGAAAAACATCGCCTGTTCAACACGCTAACATCGGACTTCATGCTAAAAACGCTAATCCTTTTACAGCAACACGCTATCATTCTCTTATTGTAGAACGTGAGTCACTGCCTGACTGCCTTGAAATAACAGCGTGGACAGAAGAAGGAGAAATTATGGGGCTTCGTCATAAAAAATATGCTATCGAGGGCGTACAGTATCATCCAGAGTCTATCATGACAGAGGATGGGCACCAGCTGCTGCGCGAATTTATTACGCTATACTGCAAGGAGTGAAGACAATGCTTTGTTGGATAGATGGAGAGTATCTGGACTCCTCTCAACTACGTATTTCGCCATTTGACCACGGGTTTTTATATGGGCTTGGTTTTTTTGAAACATTTCGTACATATGAAGGGGAAGCACCATTTTTACAGGAGCACATGAAACGTTTAGAAAAAGCACTACAGTATTTCCATATTCACATGCCTTATACGGTAGAAGAGCTGCGTACAGTTATTAAGCGGCTGAACGAGTCATCGGACGGAGCTGGTTATTTTCGACTGAATGTATCAGCCGGGCCGCATGATATCGGACTGCAGCCGACAAATTATACAGAACCTACTGTCATCCTGTTTCGTAAACCATTACTCGAGCGCCCGCGAGGTAAGGGGAAGGAAGGTATTTGGCTAGAAACGCCTCGTAATACGGCAGAGGGCGTGTACCGCTTTAAAAGTCATCACTATGGCAATAATGTGCTTGCCCGTTTTGAGGTACCTAACTTGGCCGATTATGAAGGATTTTTCCTGACTGAAGATGGCTTTGTAGCAGAAGGGATTACCTCAAATGTCTTCTGGGTGAAAAATGATATACTTTATACACCGTCGCTGGAAACCGGCATTTTAGGCGGTATAACTAGAAGCAGTGTGATGAGTCTTGCTGCCGATCTAGGCGTAACTGTAGAAGAGGGAAAATATAAGCCGTGGGCACTTGAACAGGCGGAGGAATGCTTTGTTACGAATGCGGTACAGGAACTTGTACCAATCGAACGAATAGGAAGTGCGATTTTCAAGGGTTCTGCAGGGCGGGTTTATAACCGGCTGCATGACGCCTATATCGCACAAATCTTACAGCGGATAAAGGGAGAATAAAGATGTTACAACACTATCCGAAACCACTTACATTAAACGGTATAACATTAGACTATACAAAAGAGACTTTTATTATGGGTATTTTAAATGTAACGCCTGATTCTTTTTCAGACGGCGGTAAATATAATTCTTTCGATGCTGCAGTAAGACAGGCAAAGAAGATGGTAGCAGACGGGGCTAAAATTATAGATGTCGGTGGTGAATCTACGCGCCCGGGTTATGAACGTATTTCCGATGAAGAGGAAATCAAGCGGGTTGTACCTGTCATTGAAGCATTAGTACGCGAAGTGCCCGCAGTCATTTCTATTGATACGTATAAATCAGCTGTAGCACGTGCAGCAGTTGAAGCGGGTGCCCATATGATTAATGATATATGGGCTGCTCAAGCAGATCCTGCTATGGCTTCTGTAGCTGCCGAATATAATGTGCCGATTATTTTAATGCATAACCGCAATAGTGAGCCCTACAACAATTACTGGGAAGACTTTATAGAAGATCTTAAAAAAAGTATTGATATAGTGAAACAGGCAGGCGTTCCGGATCAGCATATCATGTTGGACCCCGGCATCGGCTTTGCGAAAAATTTAGAACAAAGTATTGAAACGATGCAGCGTCTAGAAGAGTTATCTGCCATGGGCTATCCGGTGTTATTGGCGACATCTCGTAAACGAATGATCGGCTCGATTTTGGACTTGCCCGTGGACGAACGTGTAGAAGGAACAGCGGCAACGTGTGCCTATGGCGTAATGAAGGGATGCCATATGATGCGTGTTCATGACGTGAAGGAAGTCGCTCGTACCGTAAAGGTAATCGATGCCCTTGTTGGTAAATTTGCAGTAGAAGGCGAGTTGGCACCTCGCCATTAAGAGGAGAGTTTTAAATATGGATTACATTCATTTAAGAGATATGCAATTTTTTGGCTACCATGGAGTGCTGCCGGAAGAAACAGTCCTAGGTCAGCGTTTTCGTGCCTCAGTATCATTGGCTGTCAATATTCAAAAAGCCGGCCAGACAGACAACTTAGAGGATACAGTTAGCTATGTAGATGTATATGAAATCTGTAAGGATATCATTGAGGGCAAGCCGTTTAAATTGCTTGAAGCAGTGGCAGAAACAGTAGCAGCTCGTGTATTGTCCCAGTATGAAGGACAAGTGATGGGATGCCGTGTAGAGATTATCAAGCCAGATCCGCCAATTCCCGGCCACTATAAAGAAGTAGCAGTAGAGATTGTGCGAGGTACATTCCAATGAATACGGTTTATCTATCAATTGGTACAAATATGGGGGAGAGAGAAGCTAATCTGAAGCTGGCTGTGAAGCTGTTAACAGAAGCACAAGGGGTAAGAGTTGAAGCGGTGTCATCGATTTATGAAACAGCGCCTGTAGGATTTATTGAACAAGCTGCCTTTTTAAATATTGCTGTACGTCTTACAACTGATTTATCATCGGCAAAAATGCTTCATCTATGTCAAAAAATAGAACAGGAGTTAGGCCGTATAAGAGAATTTCGGTGGGGTCCTCGTATCATTGACCTTGACATTTTACTTTATAATCACGAAAATATTGAAACAGAGAGCTTAATCGTGCCGCACGAACGGATGTTCGAAAGAGCGTTTGTCCTTGTGCCGTTAATGGAGATAAGCACGCCTGCTACAGGACAGCTAGGCCGGGCATACGAAGCACTTGCATCAATAGATATTCAGAAAGAAGGCGTCGTGCAATGGAAGAAGAGCGTTACGGTAGAAGAATTCGTGCGTTCCGAAAGTTAAAACGAATCCAGCAGGTGGAATTCGCAAAACGGATTGGTGTGTCTACAACCATCTTAGGACGCATGGAACGTGGAGAGAAAATGCCCACTGCTGACCAGCTTCAAAAAATTGCAGACGAACTCCATATAGATGTGCAGGAATTAATCGGTGAATAACTTCAAGGAGGACATAACGATGACAAGCGAACAAAAGCCGTTTCAAATTGCGGATATCGTAATGGATAACCGTGTTGTATTGGCTCCAATGGCTGGTATTTGTAACTCGGCTTTCCGTCTTACCGTAAAGGAGTTCGGGGCAGGTCTGGTATATGCTGAAATGATCAGTGATAAGGGGCTTGTACAGCGCAATCAAAAGACGCTGGATATGCTTTATATCGATGAACGTGAAAATCCAATGTCTTTACAGATTTTTGGCGGGGATAAAGACACGCTTGTAGAGGCAGCAAAGTACGTAGATCAAAATACAACAGCAGATATTATCGATATTAATATGGGTTGCCCAGTAAATAAAATTATTAAATGCGAGGCTGGAGCACGGCTTTTATTAGATCCAAACAAAGTCTATGAAATGGTAGCAGCCGTTGTAGATGCTGTGAAAAAACCAGTATCCGTTAAAATGCGGATCGGCTGGGATGATGAGCATATTTTTGCTATCGAGAATGCACAGGCGGTAGAACGGGCCGGCGGGGCAGCGGTTGCCGTTCATGGACGTACACGTGTACAAATGTATGAAGGTAAGGCAGACTGGAGCATTATTAAGCAAGTAAAAGAGAACGTTACTATTCCGGTCCTTGGTAACGGAGATGTGGAAACACCTCAGGACGCAAAGCGCATGTTAGAAACGACAGGCGTAGATGCCGTAATGATTGGCCGTGCCGCACTAGGAAACCCTTGGATGATTTATCGTACCGTACAATATCTTGAGACAGGTGAACTAAAAGAAGAGCCTACAGCAGCTGAAAAAATTGATGTGTGTCTTCTTCACTTTGAGCGTCTCCTTCAATTGAAAGGTGAGGTAGTAGCTGTACGTGAAATGCGTAAGCATGCTTCATGGTATTTGAAAGGTATTCGTGGGAATGGGAAAATTCGTAACGCTATTAACCAAGCAGAAACCGCAGCCGAACTACGCGCATTATTAACAGGTGTAGTAGCGGAGTATGAAGTTCGGGAAATAGAAGTTGCGGCCCAGGCAGGCGCAATGTAAGGCAGAGAGTGTCACTTTAGTGACGCTCTTTTTTGATAATTTGACTAGAAATAGTCCGAAAGTGATGAATACATACGTGAATTTGTGTACAATAAGAAATTATGGACAAATGTACCGCACAACTGCGGATCATGAAATAAGGAGTGACAGAAACGTGTCAAATATAGAAGAATTAAACGACCAGCTTTTGGTGCGACGCCAAAAGATGACAGATATTCGCGAAAACGGCATGGATCCATTTGGCGGCCGCTTTGAACGTACACATTTATCAAATGAAGTAAAAGCTGAAAATGAGGAGTTTACAAAAGAGCAGCTGGAAGAAAACCCGCGTGAAGTAGTAATTGCAGGACGTATCATGACAAAGCGCGGTAAAGGGAAAGCTGGCTTTGCACATATCCAGGACCTAGGTGGCCAAATCCAAATTTACGTTCGTAAAGATGCGATAGGTGATGAAGCTTATGAGCTATTCAACAAGGCAGATCTTGGCGATATCATTGGCGTGAAGGGGAATGTATTCCGTACACAAGTTGGGGAGTTATCAGTAAAAGCTACTGAATTCGCATTTTTAACAAAGTCTCTTCGTCCGATGCCAGAGAAATTCCATGGCCTACAAGATGTAGAACAACGTTACCGTCAACGTTACTTAGATCTAATGACAAATGAAGAGAGCAAAGAAACATTTATTATACGCTCTAAAATCATTCGCGCCATTCGTAACTATCTAGATAACCACGGGTATTTAGAAGTAGAGACACCGATGCTGCATACAATCGCTGGCGGTGCTGCTGCACGTCCGTTCATTACTCATCATAATGCACTGGATATGGAGCTTTATATGCGTATTGCGATCGAGCTTCACTTGAAACGTTTAATTGTGGGTGGATTAGAAAAAGTCTATGAAATCGGACGTGTATTCCGGAACGAGGGAATTTCGACTCGTCACAACCCAGAGTTCACAATGATTGAGTTATACGAAGCATATGCTGACTATAAAGATATTATGGACCTAACAGAGAACCTTATCGCTCATGTAGCTCAAGATGTATTAGGTACGACAAGCATCCAATATGGCGAAGATACAATTGAATTAGGTGTAGGCTGGAAACGTGTACACATGGTAGATGCAGTAAAAGAGGCGACAGGTGTAGACTTCTGGCAGCCGATGTCTGTAGAGGAAGCGCGCGCATTAGCTTCAGAGCATGGTGTAGAAATCAAACCTGCGCATGAAGTAGGACATATCATCAATGAATTCTTCGAGCAAAAGGTAGAAGAAACATTAGTACAGCCTACATTTGTAACAGGTCATCCTGTAGAAATTTCGCCACTTGCGAAGAAAAATCCGGAAGATCCACGCTTTACAGATCGCTTTGAGTTATTTATTGTTCGTCGTGAGCATGCAAATGCCTTTACGGAGTTAAACGATCCAATTGATCAGCGTGAACGCTTTGAAGCGCAGTTAGCTGAAAAAGAAGCTGGGAATGATGAAGCACATGAGATGGATAATGACTTCATTGAAGCATTAGAATACGGTATGCCGCCAACAGGTGGTTTAGGTATCGGTATTGATCGTTTGATCATGCTATTAACAAATTCTCCTTCGATTCGTGATGTACTGTTGTTCCCAACAATGCGTCATACAACAAAGTAACGGAACATAATAAAAACAAGTTGTTTCTTTATATAAAGTTCCTTCATTAATTACAGAAGGAAAACGCAGGGAGTCACAGTGTACTGTGGCTCCCTGTTTAATTGGAATTAAAGAAAGTGATCGGGATAGTTATATGAACTGCGCCCTATTTTGTAGACAGTTTAATAAAAAGGGATCTAGGTTGTGGTTAAGCCGCAATGAGATGACTTCGGTAAGTAGCCGGAGTCATCTTTTTTAATGTCCATTGCTTTCGCCTGT